>CAYHOU010000080.1:0-4518 GCA_964358195.1 uncultured Candidatus Saccharibacteria bacterium
CTTCGCAAGACCTTGAGCGTCCGTCTTCGGATGCGAAAGGTGTACAGCGTCTGTAAGAAGAGAACGAGAGGGGGTGTCTTCCCCACCTCCATACAAAAACAACAAACAACAGCACCACGACATACGGAAAATACTGCGCGAAAAAAACAACCGTCTCGTCTATCCACGGCGCGAGCGTGCCGATATGATTCATATACACAACAACCATCTGGTCCATGTTCATATTTTTTCTGTCATTCCCGCGTCGGAGCAGCAACGTAGCAAGCCTGTAGTCGTAGACTATCGTAGACTAAGGCGGGAATCCAGAGACTTATTGAAAATCTGGATTCCCATTTCCATGGGAATGACGCAAAGCACTATTACAGCCGGTCAAACACTTTCCCCAATCCTTCCTTTGGTTTTGCCACTTCCTTTTTCCGGCTTTCTTCCTCGTGCCTGTGCCGTTCCATCGTTTGCTCTTCCCGTTCAACCTCCTCAACCTTTCGCTCGCCACTCGCAACCGCGCTTTCGCGCGCCTTCACTTCCCTCTCTTTGGCTTCAAGCTGATGCTTCAACTGTTCGGCCTCGCGCTCAAGTTCGCCGAGTCGCTGCTTATCGTGTTGTAAGACTCTTTTCGCCTCTTCAATTTTGCTTGACATAGAAATTGAGTAAACAAATAATTCTAGTAAGTATAGCAAACCAAAGTCCTTCCTTATACTTCTGTGTACGGCAACTACTCTTCTTTTATCTCTTCGCCAACTCTCCGAAGAAAGACCCCAGCCCGTCCTGCCGCTTCAAACTTTGCAATTTCATATTTACCGCTCGCGGAAAGCTTGGTGAGCGACTCAACCAAGGCCGTCTTTCGTGACTGAATTTCCGCTTCACTCCCCGTACTCACTGCAAGCGGCCAAATTCTAGCCGAACCATTTTCAGCAAGAAGAGTACCAATGTTTTGAAAGAGTGCTGTTATTTCCGAAGGGTCTTTCAAATACGCCGGAACAGAGTATTCCGCCCAGATTTCATCCGCTCTTTCTATACCTCTTTCTCGTAATGTTTCCGGCAATCGTTCATTTGTGGCGCTTAACGGAATAACTGAATCGGAACCCGATTCCGGCGTACTCACGAATGGGTCAACATTCAAGACTTCCTTCGGCGTAATACCGTTCTTCAGCATTTCTTCTTTCAGGTGGGCGTGTCCTCCTCCAAGAACCACAATTGTTTTATCGGTAAGCAATTCCCGAGCGAGTCCTCGCGTAGCTTCGGTATTGTATGGAAAGAAAAGCGTATTCCAATAAGTCTCACGCTTTGCGGAAGAACCCTTGCCTGGTTGAATCTCGAACAACCTCCGCCCGCGTTGTGTCCGTTCAAATTCTCCTTCGTTTGTAGCCTCCTTTGTATTGACACCGATAGATTGTTCTATGGAACGTAGCGTTTCGCTATTATCAACCGGCCTCTCCGCAGTGACGTGTTTACGGGCTTCTGCTGTTACCTGCACGATTATTTCCTTTGCCTTGGGCGATAAATTCTGTTCAGTTATGCGGTAAGCATCAAAAGTGAGGTCGCCACCACGTTCTGCGCGAATTGCCTCAGTTACTGCCGAAGCGGAACGGAACAGAAATGAGGACTGAGATTCATCCGGATGGCGGACCAACTCCGGACGAAGAGTATTCTCTGACTTTTCTTGCCGGCGTTCTTCTCGCTTAGAAGATACTGGGGGTTGAATGGTGATGCCGAGTTCTGTTCTGATTTGTGCCAACGCATCTTTATCTTGCTTCTCTCTTGCCTCCCTTGCCGCGGCGAGTTCCTCCTTGGAAGTGGAAGTAATATCCGGACTTTTCGCCATAGCGCCTTCTACAGCACCGCCCTCTTGTTTCAGAGGTATGTCGTAGTTCTCTTCTTGCACAAATGAGATGTCTATTTTTTCTTTCATGGAGTTTGTAGGAGTTTGACTCCTACAAAATGAGTGATTTCAAAATTTCCACATTCTTTTTGTCGGGACCTTGGTCGTCAAAGCCGGGGACTTCAAGAAGGAACGGGAGATGCTTAAGTTTGGGGTGGTTCAGTACAAGTTTGAACACGTCCTTCCCCACTTTCCCCCCGCCGATATTCTCGTGTCGGTCGCGAAGACTGCCGAATTCGTCGCGACTGTCGTTGATGTGGAAACATTCAAGTCGGTCCAAACCGATATCTTTATCAAACTCTTTCAGAAAATCATCCAGTTTTTCTTTGGTACTTAAATCGTACCCCGCGACGTGCAAATGACAGGTATCTAAACACACCTTTAACCTTTGACAATTGACATCTGGCGCACCCGCACAGACATCCGAAATGATGCTTGCAATCTCATCGAGTGAACGTCCTATCTTCCACATACCCATGTCTTCAATGATGAATAAAACGTCTTTGGGAGCTTTTTTGAGTACCGCTTTGATATTTCTAATGAGCAGAGGATACCGTTCGTGTTTGACGTACGAAGAAAGTGTATCTCCCCTAATAAGGGGAGCACTGGAATAGTCGTAGACTGTGCCGTCTGCGGCAGGAGGGGTGTCTGGCACGGCCTCAAACAACCCCCCATGGTAGCCCCCTTTGTTAAGGGGGATTTTCGGTCTTCCCTCCTTAAACGACCCCAAATGAATAATACTTCCCCGAACACCGAGTGCTTCGGCAACCGTAAGTTCTGCAATAAGCGCCTCCACCGAGTGCTTGCCGTTCGGCCCATCATCGGCGAGGTTTACCAAGTAGGATGCGTGAAAGTACGAGGCGATAATTCCGTGCTTCTTGGCCGCTTCCCGATAGACCCCCGCCTCCGCGGTGGCTACCTTCGGTAGATTCCACCCGCGCGGAGAGCCGGAAAACATTTGCAAGGCGTTCCCGCCTATCGCCACCGCCCGCGACGGCGCTTCTTTGAACCCGCCCGCTATGGAAACGTGTCCGCCGATGATTCGTGTCTCCGTTTTCATACTTCATCCTTCATATTTCATTCTTCAACTCGTTTACCCAAGTGGAGTGACATCCGAAATACCCACCTGGTCGGGGTACTCTTTCCGCAAGAGTTCCACATCCCCTTCGGTGAGATACCAGCCGAGAGCACCGAGATTTTCTCTGAGATGCGCTGGGTCGCTTGTCTTCGCGAGCGTGACGACCCCCTTTTGCGAGATGAGCCAGTTAATCGCTATTTGCGCGGGAGTCTTCTGATATTTCACGCACATTTCCTCCATAATTTTCGGCACGTCTTCAAGCAGTTTCCCTTTGCCGATAGGGCGGTACGCGGCGAGGAGGATATCGTTTTTCTGACAATAGTCCAGCAGTCCTTTTTGTTCCACTTCACGCACCTGCAAATTGTAGTGAACTTGATTGCAGACGATGCGGTGCTTGGTATAGCTTTGCGCTTCTTTAAGATGTGCGATGCCGAAGTTAGAAACGCCAATACGCTTTACAAGCCCGTCGTCTACCAGCTTGTCAAGTGCTTCCACCGCCCGCTTCAGCGGATAATCCGGTGGGAATTCATGCAAAAGATACAAGTCCAGATAGTCCGTCCGCAGGTGCGCGAGGCTTGTCTTGCACGATTGCAATACCTTTTCGTGCTCTTGGTTCCAGCCCGATACTTTAGACGTAATAAAAAGCTTTTTGCGGTTTAGCCCTTGTATCGCTTCGCCCACCAATTCTTCAGCGTGTCCGTCCCCATACGATTCGGCGGTATCAATATGTGTGATGCCAGCCTCAATCGCCGCGCGGATTCCCGCGATGTCTTTTTCGTCGTTTTCGTTGTTCGCTTCCTCCCGCCCGCCCATCTGCCACGTCCCCAGACCAAACTCAGGAAGCGCGAATCCGTTTTTCAGTTTTTTGGTGGGTATCTCCATATGCCTTTATAGTACACCAATTCCTCAACACGTAAAAAGTCCGATTGAATGTCCTAAATATAACATTCCAACATTCTCAAGAATGTTGGAATGTTGTTATGAAATCGTGAATGATTTTCCCATACGGGGAGAGTGTTTGCAGGACTGTTCTACCCTTATATCTTTTGTTAATCAGTCCAGCGTGAACAAGACGGCGAGTATGCTCCGATACTGTCTTTAAGTTGCATTTGAGGCTATCCGAAATATCTTCAACACTTATGGATTCCCTCTTTGCGATAAGCCGCAGTATGTTAATCCGGTGATGGTTCGCCACTCCTTTGAAATGCCGCTCCAACTGCTTTGCGTCTTTTATCTTTCTCATACGATATTTTCCCGTTACTCATAAAACAGTCCTACCCTGTATCATTCCAACATTCTTGAGAATGTTGGAATGATACTAAAAAAGAAAAGTTGCATTAAGGACCGAACAAATTCGCGGGAGTCGTATTCGGCGAGCTCGGGGTACAGCCGGTGCAGGTGAGCGCGTTTTGCCCGTATCCGATTCCGTCGCGAGTATTACCCGTGAAAGTAATCGCGGAAAGCGTGGACGTGCTGGTGAGCGAGAAAATACCGGAAGCGGTACCGCTATTTTTCTGCGTGTGATTTTGAAAGAGCACGTTGGAAACAGAAAACGAGGAAA
>CAYHOU010000081.1:0-4479 GCA_964358195.1 uncultured Candidatus Saccharibacteria bacterium
ATGTTTCCCTAAGGATGCATGGATTGCTTCGCCCCCTACGGGGCTCGCAATGACGAAAAGAACGACACCGCTCGCAATGACAAAGACCAGTTATTCCGGCAAGAGGGCTCCTTTCGTGTAGCGATTCGACGGCGACCAGAGCATCCAACTCGTCAGTCCAGCGTCATAGGTCGCTTGAATCTGCGCCTTCACCTCCGTGATGTCATAATTTCCTCCATAATCAAAATCCTGCAACCAAGGGCGGAGTTTCAGAGTGTCCCACGACTTCTTTGGATAAAGAGGCCTGCCTGCCGCGCAAGGTTCATCGGCACAGGCAGGTGGCGTGGTAGATGCAATCGGCTCCACTCCGTTTAGCGCGACAATGGTCGTGGTCGCGAGGAACCGCTTCACCGCTTCATCCATTGAATACTTCACAATCTCATACGGGTATGTATTTGGATTCGCCCAGCCGTTGAAATCCGGCGGGTAGTGCGACGGGTATACCATCGGCGCGATGAAATCAAAATGCGGCGCTGCTTTCTCCAATATTTGCCCGATGTTAAGGTCATCCGTGTTCGTCGTTGTCATTCCAAACAAATCGGCTGATATCACTACCCCGAGCGGTTTCAATTCCGCGGAAAGATAGGTAAAAAACTCTTCAAGGACATCGGACTTGTTCCTGTTTCCACTCCAGGTAAACGCAATGTCGGACATTGGTCCGTCCGATGGAAAACGAATATAGTCAAAGTTCAGTTCATCAAACCCTATCGCGTAGGATTCTTTGGCAATCGCGACAGTATGGTCCCACACCTCCTTGGCGCCGGGGTCGGTAAAGCTGATGCCTTTGTAATCTTTCCACGTGCTTCCGTCGCTCGCTTTCTTCACCGCGAGGTCGGGCCGAAGTTTGGCGAACAGGGGGTCTTGGAACACGGTGATACGTCCGATGACATAAATACCATTGTCGTGGAGTGACTCAATGAACGCCTTCATATCCGGTGCCATACACCGTTTTGAGACTGCTGGTTTCAGTTCTTCAGATTGAGGTGTGAACGAAAGCGTTCCGCTGAAATCTTTGATGTCAATGATGATACTGTTGAGTTCGGTTTCTTCAACGAGTTTTACGAGGTCGTCTCGGAACGACGGTGTACCCACCACACAGCTCGTCATATAGATAACCTTTTGCGGTTTTGGAGTCGGAAGATGCACGACAGGAGGAATTCCCGGAACGACAGGAGTAGTGCTCGCGAGAATCCCCGAGGACGATGCCTGATAGCTTGTTCTGAAAAATGTTGGCAGGCCGAAGTACAGTACCGCGCACAAGATAAACGCGAGTGCGACGAAAAATGGCTTTTTCCGGAAAAAACCCACATACTCTTTTTTGGTTCCTCGCTGGAATACTGCCATAACGCCGGTGTGTATCCGGAAAAAACTAATCGGCTAGTTTGATTCTTTTTCTTGAGTATTGGGAACCGAAACATCCGCGATTTCCTCCTTCCGCGCCCGACGATGTCCGAAAAATGAATGTGTGATGATAAAGAGTGCCGTGATAATTAAAAGCGTATCCTTCCATCTTCCGGGAACACCGAAAGACGAGGACGCAAGCATCAAAAGCCATACACCGAGCCACATATATAAAATGTATTCGCGCATAGGTATGAAATTATTGAGTTTCTGCATTATACACTGACTTTCCTATGTGGTAAAATCTCGGCAGAAAGAAGGTGATATTTGTGGCATTTATTCCACGGAAAGCAAAAAAACATCTCTCCACATTATGGGAAGAATTGTTGAAGTTTTGGTTTCGCTCGACTCCGAAGCATATACTCAAAAAGGGTGAATTCTGGGGTAAAGGGCAACTTGAGATTATCTCTAGCCAGAGCGCAAGCCGAACAGAGAGTTGGCGAGGGCAAATCAAAAGTTGCGAAATTGAGAGTACCGAACAGGGAATGGAGGTGGCAGTGCACTTCTGTTGGTGTGCAAAGAGAGTGGCGACTCGAAAGACCACCAACTTCTTCCTCATGACCACAATCGAGTGGTCGGAATGGGTGGAACTTCGTCATCCATTTACACACACATTCACTATTGCGAAATTTTCGCAAAACAAAGACCTCAAGTGGAAAGGTGTCCAGTATCCAAAACGACTGTCCTTTGTGACGCCAACGGGTGATACGGGAGTTTTCTACCGAAGGAACGACCCCCACAATCTGCGCTGGCAGAAGGGTGGATTGTATGACCCCGTTTCGAAAAAACGCTTCGTGTGCAAGCCTATTACTTCGTAACCCAACATCGGTGGTGTTGGGTTACCTTTATGAAAAAATAGTAGCTATGAGGAATCTGACAACTAAAAAATGTATTCCCTGCGAAGGCGGTCCGTCAGCTGTCGGAGCCCACCTTATGGCGGGCGAAATTGAAGAACTGCACAAGCAGGTTCCGGAGTGGGAGATAGAAGACTGGCACGAACTGAAACGCCGATTTAAATTCAAAGACTTCGCCGAGGCGCTCCTTTTCGTAAACAAAGTCGGCACGCTCGCCGAGGGCGAAGGACATCACCCTAATATCACATTCGGTTGGGGCTACGCGGAAATCACCACCTACACCCACGCAGTTGATGGCCTCTCCGAAAACGACTTCATCCTTGCCGCAAAAATAGATGCTCTCGCGTCTTAATTCTCCCTTTTCTAAAGGGAGCACTGCCGTCTTCGGCAGGAGGGATTTTCTTGACTCGAAAAAAGAGAAAAACTAGACAAAAAAGGGCTAACCTCCTATAATTAGCCACATATGTCGGAGAACTTACCGAGCAACCTGGGAAACAAGGAAAATCCCGAAAATCCTGAACTATCTGAAAAGGATAAGATAAAAAGCCTTGCGATGAAAGCGAGTGCAGGAATACTAAATATTATAGAGGGACAGGAAAGAAAACGACAATCTACTCAACAATCTGGTTTCTCATTATCTGATAAGCAAGTGGAAACTCTGGAACAACTTACCATTGGAAAGAAGAAGAAAAGGAAGAAATAATCACCACAAACTCGCCTCGTACCTTTTCTTCATTCGTTTTGAAAAACTCCAAAAGCTCTGCTGCAGAGCCGTTTTTTACCTCCTCGTGGATTTTGGTCAACTCGCGGCAAATCGTAACCCTCTTTTCTGGAGCAAACTTCAGAAGAGATTCGAGCGCTTTGAGGATGCGATGCGGAGATTCATAGAAAATCATGGTGCGCTCGGAAGCGGCGATTTCTTTGAACAGCGTCTCCCTTCCCTTCTTGTGCGGAAGAAATCCGAGGAAAACAAACTCATGCGATGGCACACCCGCGATAGAGAGCGCGGCCGTGAGGGCGCTTGGTCCCGGCACGACCTCAATCCGACAAGGTTCAACCTTAAGTCGGGAAAAAGGTTGAACCTTGTCGGATTCAAAATGCTTTCGCACTTTCTGCACCAGAAGTGTCCCCGGGTCCGAAATCCCCGGTGTACCCGCGTCCGAAACCATCGCTACACTCTTCCCCTCTTCCAGCCAGCCAATAATCTTCCCCACCGTCACTCCGCTGTCCTGTTCGTTATACGGAGCAAGTTGTTTCCCGACAATCTCATACTTCGCAAGCAGTTTCTGCGTAACTCGCATATCTTCGCACAAAATAATATCAACCTCTTTCAAAATCCGCAACGCTCGTAGCGTCACGTCTTCAAGATTCCCTATTGGTGTTCCCACAATAAAAAGTGTTGCCATATCTATTCCAATGTTCCTAGGAATAACAGAATAGCCTCTCCTCTTTCGGTAAGGCGATGTCGAACGCTTGTGTTGTCATTTCGCTTCATCACCAAACCCGCCACCGCGAGACGGCGCAAATGTTCAGATGATGTCCGAAAATTAATATTCAGTGCCTCCGCAAGTTCTTCTACCGATTGTTCGGGCTTCTTTTTTAACATAGACAGCATCTGGATTCTTCTGTGATTAGAAAACCCTCGTACAAGCCGCTCCAGATCTCTAAAGGATTTCATATAGGTTACAGGATAACATACTGCCACTCTTATTCCAATGTTCTGTGGAACATTGGAATAAGAGATGCTGGTGTTTATTACTGTTTTCTATTTGTCTACGAGAATATCCGCCACCTTGTTAGTCTCGCCTGCACCGAGTGTAATGATTATATCCCCTGCCCCGCACAGCGTCTTGGCGAGGGAAGCAGCTCCGTCAAAGGTTTGCACGAAATGTGCGTCTTTTCCTTGTTTCTGTATCGCGTCCACAACCATTTGTGAATTGATATCGCCCGGGTCTTTCTCGCGGGCGGGATAGATGGGGAGCAAAACCACACTACTCGCCTCTTTGAACGCGGAGCCAAAACCTTCAAGATGTTGCTTGGTGCGAGAGTAGAGATGTGGTTGGAAGACGACGACGATTTTCGGTGACAACCCCCCAGAGCCGCCCCCTTTGTTAAGGGGGAATATCTCTCGTGTCCCCTGAAGTGTCGCTTCAATCTCGGTCGGATGATGCCCGTAGTCGTCGTA
>CAYHOU010000082.1:0-4462 GCA_964358195.1 uncultured Candidatus Saccharibacteria bacterium
TTAATGACAGATAAGGGTATGGAAAACAGAGGGAAAAAGACACTCTATGTATCTATCACCGAGCTAGCAAAGATGCTTGGTATTAGTCGTGTCGCAGTTTTTAAAAAAATAAAAAAAGGGCAGATTCCTGCTGATAAAATCGGGCGTTCATATGCTATTTCGATGGAGCGCATTAAGGACATAATGGGGGGCGCTGATTCCGGCATCCTGACTGAAGAAAAAAAGGAAAAAATAAAAGAAGCCGTTGAGAAGGTTGTTAGGGAATATGGCGAGGCGCTTCGTCTTCTTGGTAAGGAATAAATATGCAATTGAAACGTCTTAACATTTCCGATATAGAGTATGTTGCACATCGCCTCGCGAAAGAGACAATGACTTGGTCGGAACCGATTCCTGACTTTAGCACGCGATACACTAATGCGTTGGAGCGATGTATAGAAACGCCGTTTCAGTCCTTTGGTGGTAACCAGTTGTATCCGGGACTTCTTAAAAAGGCATCCATTCTTTTTTATTTTATGATAAAGAATCATCCATTCCAAAATGGCAACAAGCGGATTGCTATGGCAACGCTCTTCTTTTTTCTCTTTCAAAACAGTAAATGGATTAAAGTGGACAATCAAGAGTTATATAATTTTGCTCGTTGGGTCGCTGAAAGCAATGCCAAACTGAAAGAGGACACGGTAAATGCAATTGAGACTTTTTTACGTACCTATACCGTGGATTTGAATTAATCTGAAGTATCCCAAAAATCTTCACAACAGATACAGAGGATAGATACGTTGCGGCGGTGTATACTAGCCAGCATGTTTACGCGCGCGAAATCTTTTTGGGAACGGAACGAACGGCGGCTTTCATTCGTCGCGTTCGTCGGCGGATTCCTATGGGACAACCTCATGCTCACGGAAATTGACCGTCTGCGCGACCACATACTCATTCTCGCGTATCTCGTTATCGCGTTTACCTGCATCGTACTTCTGAACGCGCATCGGACTCGGCTCAAAAAGAGAGCTTCGCCGTTTCCCGCCGCTAAATTCATAGAGTTCGCCATGCAGTTCGCGTTCGGCGGGCTTTTCAGCGTTTTTATCGTCTTTTTCTCTCGGAGCGGAGCGGTCGTCGCGAGTTTGCCGTTCCTTCTTGTTCTCGGCGCTTTCTTTGTGAGCAATGAACTCTTTAAGAAGCACTATGAACGGCTGACGTTTCAGATGTCCGTCTTTTTCGCGATTTTGTTTTCCTACTCGGTGCTCGTGCTTCCCGTCATTCTCGGCGATATCGGTGATGGCATTTTTATTTTAAGCGGATGTCTCGCACTTATTCTTTTTTGGCTCTCGCTCCGCGTGCTTCGGCTTGTCGCGCGAGAAGAAGTGGAAGAAAGCAAGCGGGTGCTTCTGCCTATCGTCGGTATTCTGTTCGTTACGTTTAACATCTTGTATTTTAATAATATGATTCCGCCGATTCCGCTGTCACTCAAAGAAATCGGTATCTATCATACCGTGGAGCGGACGCGGGGAGGCGAATACAGGTTGTCATTTGAAGCAGCGTCGTGGTACGCGTTTGGCAAAAAAACCGGCGCGATATTTCACCGGATTGGTGACGAGCCGGTCTACGCGTGGAGTTCCGTGTTCGCGCCAACACGGCTCAACACCGACATACTGCACCGCTGGTCATATTTTTCCGAGTCATCCGGTGAGTGGATAGACTCTTCAATCGTAGGATTCCCGATTTACGGCGGACGAAGCGAAGGATATCGGGGCTACTCCAGAAAGGAAAAAGTATTTCCGGGGAAGTGGCGCGTGAATGTGGAGACACTCCGCGGGCAGATTATTGGACGGTTTGAATTTACCGTTGAGGATTCGGTAGCATCCCCCATTCTTTCCTCCGAGACGCGCTGATTCCCGATTTGGATATTTTCAGGTAAACGTGTAGACTAGGGGTATTACTTACTATCTCAAAAGTAGGACAAGACATGAAAGCGTTTGCGTCCTACCTCTAACGGGGATGATCCCGTTAGAGACCGCTTCGCTTGCGGAAACGCACGAGAATCAATGTTGTACGGCCAAAATTATTAATAACAATGCGGGGGACTCTTACGCCAACGAGCGAAGCGTTTCCTGTCTCTAACGGGATGAACAAGAAAGAAAAACACGCGCGCAAAAAGCAGAGGAAAAAGCACGGTAAGAAGATTCAGGTCCGTCATCGCTAATTTTTAACAACGCTCCGACATACGTCGGAGCGTTTTGCGCGTTCACGCGTGGTATAGTAGTCGTATGTTCAAGGTTAGTTTGGAAGAATTTGAGTCCTTTGTGCAGGAGGGAGTGGAAGCGATACCGGAGAAGTTCCGCTCGCGTATCGCAAATGTCGCGTTTCTCGCGGATGACGAACCGACCTCCTTGCAACGGCAAGAAAATAAACTTCGTTCCGATGAGACGCTTCTCGGCTTGTATGAAGGTATTCCACGCCCCGCGCGAGGAGAAGGGTACGGCGGAATGGTTCTTCCCGACCGCATTACCATTTTCAAAAAACCAATTGAAGAAGAGGCTACTCTTTTTCTAGAGGAGCAGTTTAGCAATAGTATACGTTCGTACACTATTGCTACATCGGAAAATGATTCAGAAGAAGAATTCAAAAAAGAAGTTCGGCGGATTGTTACAGACACCGTCTGGCACGAAGTAGCTCACCATTTCGGGTTGGATGAGAAGACAGTGGAAAGGCGTGAGCGGGAACGAGAAAGGAAATAGCGACAGAGTAACTCTCCACACTTATCATTCCCTCGAAAGAGGGAATCCAGTTGTCATATAACACGTTTCTGGATTCCCGCCTACGCGGGAATGACAAATGGAGAACACGGAACTGTGCCGAAGGATAAGACTTTTTCGGAAGGTGTGGAGAGTTACAAGGCGCTGGGTTTACAGAGCTCAATAAAAGTGGTATCCTAGCGGCATACATATGGAAAATTTCCCCAAAGCGGCGGATAGTACGGAAGATAACGAGGAGGAAGCAATTCCGGAGCGGCGAATAGCCACTGGTCCGTTCGCTCCCGACCCCGAAGACCAGGTGCAGGACGACAGGTCATTTTTGGCAGATTTTGAAACTCCGCGCGACGAGAATGCGGAGGTAAAAGTGTCCAAAGAGCTGCATGATTTGAAAGCAGACATTGGAGAGCTTGATACGCGCATCGCGCGGAAAAAGGAAGAAGAAGCCGCGCTCGGAAACGTGCGGGCGAGTCTCGGTACTCCCCACGAAGCGGGAGATACACTGAAAGAACTTGAAGCGGCGCGGGAGCAACTTCTGGAGGACAAACGACATCTTGAGTTCGCGGAGAAGCATGAGACCGTCTTTGACGAACTTTCGGGGATGTCGGAATCGGAACGGGAGTATGTCGCTAAGACAGGAAAGACAAAGGATGGCCGTTTTCTCCACGATAAGGACGGAAAGCGGGTACAGGAGGACGTAGCGAAAGAGCTCGCGCATTCATTCAATGCGGGCGGGGGTCGTTTAACGTGGGGAAGTCTCCGAAAGCTCGGAAAAGTCGTGGAAAAGATATTGCATGACGTCACTTCGGCCGTTACAGGGACCATTAAAAGCATGTTTATGGGTTCAAGCGGTGGAGAAAAAGGAGATGAACAGACGTTCTCGGAGTAATTTTCTTATGAGAGTCACATTTGTCCGTCATCCTTCGTTTTAAAAGAGTGAAATAAAGAATTCATACGCTGTGTATATAAAGGTACAGGTCATTCCCGAAAGCAAAGAGGAGGCTGTTTCGGAAAAAGGCGAGGTTCTTTACGTGAGCGTTCGCGAAAAAGCGGAGCAGGGAGCGGCGAACCGTCGGATGCTCGAGCTCGTGCGCGTAAGATTCGGACCTGGCAAACGGCTTCGTATCGTGAGCGGGCACCACGCGCCACATAAAATCATTTCCGTTTCCTGATACTAATTCTGCGAATGGATGCGAATGCTACGAAAAAATGCGAATGTTACAAACGCGGTATTAGTATGTTTTCGTAGTATTAGTATTCATTAGTTGTTTAGTATCAATATGAGACTCAACCTCAAAGCGACGAACGTCACGTTAAGCCCTGAAATCAAGGAGTATTTGGAAAAGCGCCTGCAGAGTTTGGATAAGCTTATTTCTCTTGAAGACCCGACGGTTATCCTTGATGTAGAGCTTGGCCGTTCAACAAACCGACACCAAAACGGCGATGTTTTCTTCGCGGAAATCACCATCCATCGCGGCAAGGAAGTATTCCGCTCGGTTTCCAATCGTCCCGACCTGCAAAGCGCTATTGACGATATGCGGGACGAAATTGCCGGAGAACTTTCAGCGCGTAAAGGGAAGCTGAAAGTACTCTCTCGTCGGAGTGGGCAAGTCGCCAAGATGTTGCTGAAAGGCGGGTATGACAGTCTCGGGTACCTCGGCCGACCGGCAAGAGCAGGGTGGAGGTATCTTAAGAACTTGCGCTGGGGACGCAAG
>CAYHOU010000083.1:0-4454 GCA_964358195.1 uncultured Candidatus Saccharibacteria bacterium
ACTCATGCATCGCTTCCAATGTGCTTTTTCAGATTGAACACAAGGATGGTTTTGTAGCGGAAATTAAGCGCATCCTCCGGCCGGGAGGCAGAGTGCTTCTTGTAGACTGGAGGGAGTCCTACAAGAGTATGGGACCGCACATTGAGCACGTGGTCACCGAGGCGGAAGCACGGCGTCTTTTTGACAAGGGCGGGTTTTCGTTTGTGAAGAAAATAGACGCAGGCGCGCATCATTATGGTATGATATTTAGGAAATCATAATGCGAAGCGAATACCGCAAATGAAAAGAGCCTGATTCGCAGTATTCGCATTCTTCATTCGCGGCATTTGCATTATACTTTTTATGAACAGCTTTCAAACCATCATCCTCGGCATCTTCGGTTTTTTCATCATCGCCGGGCTTCTCGCCATCGCGCTCGTGAAGCAGAAGGGAGGACCGACCGTTGTGAATATCACCATTTGGGGAAGCGTTCCGCAGGCAATCGTTGATGATGTCCTTCGGAGCGTCTTTACGGATGAAACGCTGAAAGTGTCGTACCGCAGTATTCCGGAGGAATCGCTTGATGATGCCCTTCTTGAGGCGCTCGCCGCGGGAAGAGGGCCCGATATGGTACTCCTTCCCCTTGAGCTTCTTTCGCGATATAAAGACAAGTTGCAACTCATTCCCTACGGTACCTATACCGAACGCACATTTAAGGACACTTTCATTCAGGAAAGCGACCTCTTTTTGTTCCCGAAAGGTATTGTCGCGCTTCCGTTCTATCTTGACCCGCTCGTGATGTATTTCAACCGCGACCTTCTTGATGAAGTGGGCGTGGCGCAGCCCCCAAAGTATTGGGACGAGTTTATCCCACTCGCGAAGAAGCTGACCATACGGGATGAGGACGGCAATATCTCGCGGAGTGCCGTGGCGCTCGGCGAGTTTCGGAACGTGAATTACGCGAAAGAGATTTTGGCGACGATGTTTCTGCAAGGAGGGAATCCGATTATCACGACGGATTCGTCGGGGGCCCGCGCGACACTCGGTCAAACCAATGTTTCGTCCGTTTTGGATTTTTACACGGAGTTCGCGAATCCGCGGAAGCCTGATTATTCATGGAACCGCGCGCTTCCGAGTGCCAAGAGTTTTTTCCTGTCTTCAAGACTTGGCGTGTATTTCGGTCTCGGAAGTGAGTATAACGAACTCCGAAAGGGGAACCCTAATCTTGATTTTGACGTAGCCCTCTTCCCGAGACCACGGAACCAGAATGTCGGTATTGTGTACGGCAAACTCACCGGAGTATCCATTTTGCGCACCTCACGGAATAGTTCTTCGGCTCTGCAAGTCGCCTATACGCTCGTTACCCCAAAGTCGGCAAACCGGCTCCGTGTCAAAACAGGTCTTCCTCCGGTACAGCGCGGCCTGCTCGCGAACAAGCCGACTGACGGGTACGGAGCGATTATGTACGATTCCGCGACTCGCGCGCGCGGGTTCCTTGACCCTAATCCGAAGGCCTCAACGGAAATCTTTCGGACTATGATTGAGGGAATTACGAGCGGGAAGGTTCGGAGCGCGGAAGCCGCCGTGAAAGCGCAGACGGAGTTGAATGGAGCGATACGATAGAAGAAATATCGAATTTCGAATACCTAATTTCGAAAAATAAAAAATATGCAACATGAAGACAAAAGAACACAACCGAAGATTTCTTTTGTTTTAATATTGAGTATTCGGTATTTTTAGATATTCGATATTTGGTATTCGGAATTTATGAAAAGGCTTCTCCTCACATTTCTTTCAATCCTTGCTATACCAAGCACTAAATCTCATTGAATTCCTCAATGTTACTCAATTTTAAACATATCTTGTCTATACGCGCTCTCCGAACTTTGCTATGTGGATTAGTGCTGGGTATACTTATCGCAGTCGTTCCTACGGTTGCTTTCGCGTCACCAACACAGCGGCCGGTACCAACCGGAGAAACCACGTATGACGAATCGTATGTACCGTGCGGCACCAAAGATACGAAAAAGTTGGTAAACGGTCAGCTAGTAGATGCGCAGGTTGAAGTTACGGGCGCGGACGGGGTTGAGAGAGATGTGTATGGCGACGGCATCGTGGACAATCCCTGCGGGTTTACCGATGTTATTGAACTCGCGAAACGGCTGATGATGGGCTGGATTATCGCCGGAGTCGTGATTGCCACGATGGGCTTCGCCTATGCGGGACTTCTCTATATCACGGCGGCGGGCGCATCGGAGAAAATCAGTCACGCGCATATGATTTTCGTAAAAACGTTTTGGGGACTCGTGTTTATGCTCTCGGCTTGGCTTATCGCGTACGGTATGGAACAAGTCTTTTTGTCGGACAGGATGAGATGCTATTATTCATTCTTGACCACCCCCGAAGACAGAGAAAGGTTAGGCTGTGACGATGTACCCAATGAATTTCTGGAATAGCTGGAAATCCTCTTACTCTAGGACATACGCAAAACTCATTTTTAGGAGTGTCATTCCCGCGTAGACGGGAATCCAGGGCTAGACCGCATACTCTGGATTCCCATTTTCACGGGAATGACAGAAAATGCGTAGGTCCTATACTCATCATCTTCGCTACTATTGCTTACTATGTCCACATACGACACAACACGCCATCTCACTACTGCAAAGACCCGCGCAAGAACACGATTCGGCTGGGCAACCCTTCTCTTTTCTTTTTTCTTGCCGATAACGTTGGTTTTTGCCGACCCCAACCCGTGTGCAGACCCTTCGCGTCTATGCAACCCGATTAAATTCCCTAATCTTACGTCGTTCCTCCTCGCCATTGTCAATGTCGCGATTCAGTATGGCGCCATTCTCATCGTGTTCTTTGTCGTGTTCGCGGGTTTCAAATTTGTTACGGCCCAAGGTAATTCCGAGAAAATCAGCGAAGCGCGGAAAATGCTCACGTGGGTGGTGGTGGGAGCGTTCGTCCTCCTCGGCGTCTATGTCATTAGAGCGGCCGTGTGCGGGACGATAAAGCAACTTGGCGTGACCGTGCAGTGCGAAATAACGCAGTAAGTAAAATACCGAATATCTAATTTCGAATCTCGAAAAAAGAAGGCAAAAAAGCCAATACTGAAATAAGAAAGCACAAGCAGGACTTACGCGTTTGGTGTCATTGCGAGCGTAGCGAAGCAATCCATATACACATACAGCAATCTGGATTGCTTCGGGAGTACCCTCGCAATGACAAAATATGCTCAAACGCGTAAGTCCTAACAAGATGAAATTTTTTATATTTTGATATTGCATATTCCGTATTTTTAGATATTTGGTATTCGAAATTTGATATTTATGACGAGTCTTTGCAAAAAATCCAGAATCCTATTCGCATTATTGTTGAGCGCCCCTTTCGTTGCGTTCGCCGACCCCATCCGCGTCTTCACCACGCCGAACCAGGACCTCAACTTTCTCTCGTTCGCGCAGAGGCTTTCCGGCATTGCCAATACCGTCATCCCGTTTCTCATCGGCGTGGCTTTCGTGTTCGTCATTTTGGGTATTTTCAAATATATACGTCAGGCGGGAGACGCGGAGAAAGTTGCGGAAGGGCGGAAGATGCTTGTGTATGGTGTCGTCGCCTTGTTTTTGATGCTTTCCTTCTGGGGATTTGTTATGATTATCAAGAACAGCCTCTTCGGGTAATAAAAGATACCAATATACGAATGGGTACTAATGATACGAAATAGTGCGAATAAGAAAATGCGAATCATATCAATGAAGACGGGTCGGAATTCTTTCTGTCATTCCCGCGTAGGCGGGAATCCAGTCGTCATGATTTTGGCATTGTTTTTTCTGTTTGGGATGGTTTTTGCGCCCGCACAATCTGCGTTTGCGATATGGTGCA
Source organism: uncultured Candidatus Saccharibacteria bacterium (assembly GCA_964358195.1). GTDB lineage: Bacteria > Patescibacteriota > Minisyncoccia > Phycocordibacterales > UBA10002 > UBA10002. Next base: position 3,862 of record CAYHOU010000083.1, read on the forward strand.
TCGGAGATGATGGGATTCCGAAAGAGATTGACAATGACACTTGTCCAGACGACTTACTGGATATGGGAGGCCCTGACTTCAGAGATGATACAGGTGCGGGCGGTACAATTGGCACATTCATTAGCCAGATTAACGCCCTTCTCAACACGATTGTCCCGTTCCTCGTCGGAATCGCGGTGTTTACCGTCATCTGGGGAATTTTCGGCTATATTTCCCACTCCGCCGAGGAAGAGAAGCGGGCGGAAGCGAGACAGTTTATTCTTTGGGGCGTCATTTTTATCTTCTTTATGCTCTCCATTTGGGGACTCGTGAATATCTTAAATAACAGTTTCAACCTGAAAAAGACCCCCATAGCGGTGCCGTCAGTGTTTCCCACTACTAATTAATGACTTTAGATTATGCGTTGATGCCTTACATCTGAATTCTCCCTTATCTCCCCTAATAAGGGGAGCACTGCAGTCTTCGGCAGGAGGGGTGTTACAACCCCCGCCATCCGAAGACGGAGGTACCTCTAGTCTACAGTCTACGACTGCAAGCTGACTATTTCACTTTAGTAAGGGGGAATGACAAACAATAATAGCAACTACTGATTA
>CAYHOU010000084.1:0-4370 GCA_964358195.1 uncultured Candidatus Saccharibacteria bacterium
CGCCATTCATCCCTGCGCACAAGCGCAGGGTGTTCTGGCGGGCTGTCATAAATCCTCATTCTTTACAGCGTATATTCCACCGCCCCAAGGATTTTCCTTTGTAGGCAAAACAATCAATGGGTGAAGGTTCTTCTTTTTCAATTTTTTTCCTTGCCAGAGATTTATGAGGTTAAATTGCAAGATAGCATTGTCAGAATCAATAAAATTATTTACTAAACTTCTGATAAAATATTGCCCATTGGAACTTTTAAATACAGACTGTTTGGCATAATGAGCATTATCTCTTTTCAATGGTATGTTTTCATTCTTCTCAAGCATCATTTTTACATGAGCTTGAGATTCCCTGACATTAAGTAGCCAAGCCTCAGTTTCAAGCAATTTCTTTAATTTTTCATCATTAGTATACGCAGAAAATTCGGCACGATTTAAAATGATTTTTCCATTACAAATAGCATTGAGCAATCTAGAATCTTTTCCTAAACTGCAAGCATTTACAATACCTGATCCCCTTTTAACAAGACCCCGCCATGTTAAAAGTGTAGAGAAATTTCCTCTTAATCCGCCAAAGCGAGTATCATCCAGATATTTATAATCTTTTTTATTAACTTTCAAACGGACAAGGTCGCTTTTATAACGATTTGATAACTCCGCTAAGTCGTTAGTATTAAAAAAGTTATTGCGATAAAAACTCGCGATATCGAGAGCTAAAAATAAAATCTTGGGAATCTCAACCTTAAACATATTTCAATCCTAACACTTTTTCGCACACAAAAACAGTCGCTTGTTTCAACTGCTTTGACAACCTTTAGGTTTACATTCCGACTCCACTTAGTGTTCCCATAGGTTACGATGAATTGCTAAAAGAGAGCCCACATCAGCCATAGTTTTATCAGGATAGATGCCGACAATCTTCCCGTCTTTGTCACCTACGACAATTACCGACACAACATTCGTCCGTGCCGTGAGACCGAAATCTTCCGCGTTTGTCCAATGATTGGTATCATCACCCTGAAGCCAACCCCCCAGTGCCGCTATGTGCGCTCCAATCGGACTGCATTCTTCAAATACGCACCAAAAATTCTTTAACTTCTTGTCCGCGACTCCTATGTAAAATCGGGAAGGCGGTATGGAAAGTTCAGGAGCAAATGTAGCCGCTCCAGGACCGAGAGGGGATTCCCCTCCAAGTAGTAATGGTCCGAACTTTAAGGACCCTCCGTGAAAAAGCGACACAGGAAAGTTCAAAAGAGCCAGAAAGCCTCCGACGAGAATGAGCATACCGACGACAATTAGGAGAGATGTTGGTCTTCTCATAATTAGTCAACCACCGTTAATACCCCAACACTTTTCCCGTCCCCTTTTCGCGACTTAAGTAAGCTCTGACATAAAGTGTCCCACTGTTTTTGTTCGAGTACCGTGATACACCCAAGAGAGTGCCTTCCGGTATGCAAATACCTATCGCCACTGTGTCCGATGCGGAACCAGACTCGCGCCAGTTTCGCGTCGGGATAATTCAACCCTCCCTGATGCGGAGCATCAGGTATTTCAATGTCATACAGCCCTTTCTTCCATTGAGCGTTAGGAGAATCAGTCGTCCTGTACGTTCTATCCGATGTAACCAGCGTCTTCTTGGAAATTGAATACGCAAGTTGTATGCTGTCAGTCTGCGGAGTATTGAAAAGTAGTTGCAGTGAAGAATCTCTTTTTTCTGATGCCCACAATTGAATTCCCCGCAAAGCTCCCTCAAGAGACGTGAAATACTCTCGTCCCGACTCTACGCGGCCAAGACGCACTTTCAAGAAAGCTGGCAAAGCGATAGGAGTCTTCTTATTCTCTCGCTTGCAGAGAAACCACCCTTCGTCGGTTAATGGAATATATCGAGTAGTTGACCCTACCAAAACCTGCAATGTAATAAGAAACCGAGCTTCTCGCGTTCCAAGAGATACACCACGCCTTTCTCGTACTACTACTTCGCAAGTGCTTATCTGTGGTACTGTCGCGTTTACATCTACATCCAAGATACTATCCTTGCTCCCCACATCGTTGAAGACTGAATCTTGCTCTATTACGGTAAAAGTTATCGGAACAGTTGCGCTACTTTGAAAAGTACCTACCCAAGCATTGAGGGCAACTTCACTGCCAAATGCAATCTTTTTTTCCAAACTAAAGAATCCGGCAGGAGAAGCAATCTCAAAGCGAATGTCATCTCCGATAGTGTCTCCGCTGTAGCGTACCTTCAAAAGTGTAAGTTGTATTAGTTTTGACATAAACGCAAATGCGGACAGAGGCGATAGACACTTTCAATATAAGTATCCACCATTTCTCCTTTTATTTCAAAAGAGTTATCCACCCTCGCCACGCCGTAGCGCCTCGCGTAGGCGGGATTCGCACGCCGTAGTCTACCGAAGCAGTCGTAGACTGTAGACTGGGTGTCCCCCATTCGTGTGCACTATTCGTTAAGCGTATCTGCTATGAACCTATAAAAAACTTTCAACCGCTTCCACTAGTCCATCAAGAAGACCGACAATGAATGTGAACACGAGCAAAACGGCCGCCAAGATGCACAGAGAGCGGACGAGTTCAAGAAACTCTTTTATCATCGTAGCCACTCTCGCGCCAACCGATAAAACTCTCCCGCAATCTGCGAACCCCGCTTGCTGGGTTGCGGGCTGCCGTGTGGAGTCCTCCCTCTTCCAATAGAATAGAGAGTTGCGATGATTTCGGGTCGCTTGCTCAAGTCCACAAACTTCTCCCACCTATCGATAAGAGCACGCATATGCGCCGCCGCAAAAAAGATGCTGTGCTTCGGTTGCTTGATATATTCGTACAGTTTTTTGCGCGATGTTTTCTTTACGTTCTTAAAGGAAAGCTCTGGGTCGTTAGGATTGGGATTGTAATACCCGTCCACAATGAGTCCACGAGCGGTTTCCATTTTTATCTGCGCGGTGCCCGCTGAAGCATCAGTGCCAATAACATGACCGAAAAGCGGGTCAGTTATAGGTTCCCAAATCCCGAATCGTGCGAGTTCATCAATGATAATAGCAGCGAGCAAGTATGGATCTACCTCAAATTTCTTCGCCGCGTCAAAAATAAAAGCCTTATGCTCTTTCAATCTCCTTTTCGCAGTTCCTTTAGAAAGGTGCGCGATATTGCCGATATAGATGTATGGCCGAGTCTCTCTTCGCTTCAAAGCGCGCTCATGAAGTCTCCGGTATTGATTGAGAGCGATGTGAGACAAGACGGCACTAGCATCATTTGCGAATGCGAAAAGCTGCCGAGAGGAAACCGCGAGTGTTTCCAATTGTTCTTTCTTGGGAATGCTACGGCTAGTGCGGAGATAGGTGCTACCCTTGCGCTTTACCGGATATACGCTCGCAAATCCTCCCGCTTTCGCCAGCCGTACAGCTTCTTCTATAGAGTACGCTTTCAGCATATCTGAAACAAAAACTACATTTTTACCCTTTGCGCCCGAGACAACAAGAATGATTTTCATACCTTAACGGTAACATAACGATAGTAAAAAGGGCATGTGGATAACTTTCGGTTTTGTTTCGGTAGTATGTTCTCATGAGCATCGGTGCCATTACATTCTCTGCCGGATACTTATCTTGTGAGGGGTTAGTCTGACTAACCCTACCTACTCGTCGCAATTACTGGTATATCCACAAGCTTTCCACGTTCCCCGTCTCTACCAAGTTCAAAAGGTAGTTGTCTGTCCCACGGTATATCGCGTCCTGGGACAACGGAGGAGTCCATATCATTGAGAAACAAAGAAAACCTGTTCCCTTTTGAGTCCTCCAAAACAATATAGGCATAATCACTACTATCAATGCAGTAAGAGCAGTTACGGTGATACACGGCTCTCACTATGTCATATTCCCGTTCCTCAAGAGTGCCACGTTCTCGCGTAACTGGGTCAGTAAAAGTATTTTTAAACTCATGGGAATTGGTGTCTAGAAAACCCAGAATATCCACATCGGAGAAATCTTCACGGCGCTCAAACGGGTCAAACTCAATAGTGGTAGTCTTGTTAAAGACAATCTTTTTCCCCTGTAAGACTTCGGGTAACGGGCGACGTTCGTTGCAACCGGTTTCGTTTACATGGCAAGAAAATAACGTAAAGTGTGTAGCGACGAGTAACTCCGCAAACGATTTGTTCCGTGCGGATATATAGATCGCAAGATTCCAGAGAACTCCATACAGAAGGCCAATTCCAATTATAATACCTATGACCTTGAGCAATCTCTTCATACTTCCCTCCATTGTCCCCCACTTCTCCTTTTATATCAAAACCAGTTATCCACCATCGCCACGCCGTAATCAATTACCACCGCCAGAGGCGGTGGTATGACCTCCAGCCTGGAAGGCAGTGA
>CAYHOU010000085.1:0-4288 GCA_964358195.1 uncultured Candidatus Saccharibacteria bacterium
ATACGTTCGGGAGGTGGCGGGGGAGCAGCTAGGTCTCATGAGTGAGAATTTCTACAAGAAGGAGTTTGAGGATTTTATCGCGCAAACGGACGATGTTACACTACAGAAAGTTCTGCGCGAAATTAACGACCCAGCCACTATCTCCCTGCTTATTGTCGGGAGTGGCCCAGATGAGGCGGAGACTATAGAACAGGCTATACCGGCGGGACTTTCCCAAGCCGTTAAGAATATGAAATTGGATGAGCTTCCGTTAACGGAAGAGCGGCTTCAGGAAGCGCGGGAACTTGTCTATACTACCGCGAAGAAACTTTTCGCAAGAGAACCGTAAGCGTATTATCAATCATCCACACATTTTCTATGACCACCTCAAGTCCAGACCTTATGGAAACTCCGCAGGAAGGAGCTCCGGTAGCTCCGACTGTGCCGAAACTGACCGTCGCGGAAATGCTTGAACGCGATGGTTTTGCCGGCTGGAGGGAAACCCTCCCGTCCGCGAGAAGCATCCCGCTCACTGAAGAAAACCGCGATAGAATCGCGGCGCAATTTGAAGCATTTGAGGCAAGTCAGGTGGTGAGCGATAGTATCCGCGATGTCTGTGATGAGAAACTTACCGGCGACGACAAGGAGAGCGGTATTGTGAGCCGGATATCCGAGGAGGAGTTTAAGAAAATGCAGGAAGGCATCGCGCACAAAGCGCTCACGAACCCGAGCTATGCGGCGGGACTTAAGAAAGACCTTGAAGCACTCAAAACGAATCCCGCGGCGATAACCGCGAATGAAGCGCAGCTTATCGCACTGCAGCAGAAAGTCGGTGGCGCCGCGGACCTTGCCGAGAAACTACGCATTGCGAAAACAAAACAAGCAGATTTTGAAGAAATGAAACTGAAAGAGGGGAAAATACCTACGCTTGGTTTTTTTGAGAGGATGAGATATGTTCGCAAGTACCACACCGATTTGGATGCGGAAATCGGCAAGCTTGCGGGGAAAACAGATAAAAGCAGTCAAGATAAAAAAAAGGAGCTGGAGAAGTTTAGAGATATAAAGAAGGGCGAACAGGAAGTATTAAGACTTCGTGGCGACCTCAAAACGGCATACGATTTGCCTTTTGATGCGGATTGGAATGCTGAACTCGGAGTGTTGGAACAAGAAATCGCGGAACTGGAGCCGAAAGTAGCGGCAGCGGGAACAGTGGAAGCACAGCTTGCGGCGCTAAAAACAGAAACGGAAAAGCTGAAGCGGGATATCCAGACGCGGCGGCAGAAAGTATTTGACTCCATCCCCAACTCCGCGGAGATTCGTTTCCGCGCGGCGGGGGAAATACACGCGCAACTAAAGGAGGCTCTCACCGCGCAAGACTTGGGTACTCTTGACCTCGCGGTTGAGCGGGTATCCCACTTTGAAGAACTCGCGCGGACGGGAGGGATTAAAAGCAACTATCTGAACGGTCTTTTTCCCTCGGGAATGTCATTGGATACGTATAAGACGGACTTAACGCACCAAATCAAAGATGTCGTCATCGCTATGACCGTTGAAACGCTAGCGGAGATGTATCCGGGGGAACGTTACAGCGCGTTCAGGAGGGACATGGACGAACTCATTACACGAGGGACCAAGAAGCTCGGCTTTGAAAGCGAGGCCAAAAGTCGCGAATTTTTTGTCGCCATACTTGAACGGGAAAGACTTGAAGCAGTTAAAACACCGGGGACAGGCAAAGCGAGCAATCTTGAATATCTTATTTTGCAACTCCGTCGCGGTAAAAAAACGTAATTCATTACACTTATGACGTATGCACTTTCTCGTTTCTCGGTGTCATTCCCGTAACGAAGTAGTCGTAGTGGAATAGTCGTAGACTGACTATACGGGAATCCAGAGTATGCGGTATGACCCTGGATTCCCGCCTACGCGGGAATGACAGAGGGTGGGCGCGAAAATATGCTAAAGTGCGTAAGTTCTAACACTAACATCTCATCATTATGAAAGAATTTCTCTCGCAATTTGAGGAGCTTCTCAAGGCCGACAAATTTGAAGAGGCGAAACAGCTCCTTTCCACGTTTGGCAGTCTTCAAACCACACCGGAAGAAAGCGCGGAAGCCAAGCTCTTTATCACACATCTGTATCTCAAGCTCACGAACGCGGTTGATGGGGCGTATCTTGGGGAACTGGAGGACGCGATGCAAAAATTAAAGATTTTGGACGCGAAAGAAAGGGAAATAGACGAAAAAGCCAAACTTATTCAAGCGAGAATTAGCCTCGCGCAGTAGGCTCTTCTTTGCCTCTTTTCCTCCTTTTGTCATTGCGAGCCATGCAATAGGCGAAGCAATCCAGGAATCCATAGGAAAACATCTGGATTGCTTCGCTACGCTCGCAATGACAATTGCGGGTTTCGTAGCCACCCCACCTAGCCTCCCCTCTAAAGAGGGGAGGAGGGAAACACCGCATTTTTGTCGTTTCTTTGTGGTATTATATTTCGTATGGAACAGACCGGCATAGCCACCATATAAAAAAAGTTTGCCACCCCCGAGGAAGAACTGACCTTTTTGCGCGGGGAAGTGCTCCGCAAGGAGAAGGCGCTCATTGGCCAAGGCGTAGCGCCCGAACGGGGAAATATCGTTAAGGAAACCGTTTCCGCCTACGCCAGCGTTCCGGTGAAGGACGCCGTGGCTCCGCATATGGAGATTCCGAAGACACAGCAGGAGGCCATCGTACTGGACCTCTCTCCGGAGCCGCACGACAAGCAGATTGAGGCGCTGGTCGTTCTTTTGCAGAAAAAGGGCGTACGCACCGCCTTTGACGTGGTGGAAAAAATGCAGAACGTGCATATCTATGACGACTTTCATCGGTTTCTCGTGCAGTATATTGAAGCCGGTCTTCCCGTGAAAGACCTCCCCGAACGAAGCCCTCTTTGGCGCCCGCTTCATATGGCGCTCTTTGAAATCTCCCTTCCCGAAACGACCAAGGAAGAGGCGGAGAAGGAACTGAAAGTGCTTATCGCCGGAATGGAGCAGTTCTACCAAGGCATGCTTTCCGTCGCGGAGCGCGGCACGGAAGACGCGTACTTCACCGTGGAAATCGCCAACGCGAACGGGAGCGACGAAACTATTTTTTACGTATCGGTCCCGACGGCGAAGAAAGCACTGTTTGAAAAGCAGGCGAAATCGCTTTTTCATAACGCAAAGCTCCGCGAGGTGAAAGACGACTACAATATCTTCAACGAGCAAGGCATCTCGCTCGGTTCAGTCGCGACACTCGCGAAAAATCCCATCTTTCCGCTTAAACTCTACGACGAATTTCAGGTGGACCCGCTCTCCGTTCTCCTGCACGGCTTTTCCAAAATAGACCGCGAAGGCGAAGGGGCGGCCATTCAGGTGGTGCTACGTCCTCCCCAGCACTCCTATAACGAGCGCTATGAATACGCGCTCCGTCAGATTCAGAAGGGTATTCCGGTGCGGAAGGCGATTGATATCCCGTTCTCTTTCGCGGACCAGTTCTTTAAGGGCATAAAAGACATATTTTCCGGCGAGGAAGAAAAATTGCGGAAGAGGCTCAAGGATGACAAGCAGGGCCCGAAAGTAAACGAACTCGCCGTTGAAGAAATCAAGAAAAAAGTGTCCGCGCCGGCGCTTGAATGCGTGCTCCGCATCGTGAGTTCCGCGGGGACGCGCGAGGCGGCGGCGGAAATCATCGCTGACCTAGAGGCGGCGTTTAATCAGTTCAAAAGCGGGACGGGAAACGAACTCCGTTTTAGACGTCTTGAAAAAGCTGAACTCGGGAAACTGCTCCGGAACTTCAGCTTGCGCCAGTTTGACGAGAACGCGAAACTTCAGCTAAACGTGAAAGAAATCACCACGATGGTGCACTTCCCATCCACGAAGCTCAAATCCGCGCCGGCGCTGAAGCAAGCCAAAGCGGGGACCGCGCCCGCGCCTATCGGCCTGCCCGCGTCAGGACTCCTGCTCGGGGTGAACCGCGTCCGCGGGTCGGATACGAATATCTATATGACGCCCGACGACCGGCTCCGTCACTTCTACACCATCGGTCAGACCGGTACCGGTAAGACGACGTTCCTCAAGAATATGATTGCGCAGGATATCTTGTCGGGAGAAGGACTCTGCTTCATTGACCCCCACGGCGTGGACATTCTGGACATACTCGCGATGATTCCCAAAGAGCGGTATGAAGACCTCATCTACTTTGACCCTTCCAATACGGCGCGTCCGATGGGGCTGAATATGCTTGAATACGATACACGATTCCCCGAGCAGAAGACGTTCGTCGTGAACGAAATGCT
>CAYHOU010000086.1:0-4250 GCA_964358195.1 uncultured Candidatus Saccharibacteria bacterium
AATACGCGATTCGCTTGACCGCATTTCCAAGGCGCCGATTTATATAGACGACCAGCCGGCCAATAACATTTTGAAAATGCGTTCCGTTGCCCGCCGTCTGAAAAGCGAGAAGGGTCTCGGTATGATTATCGTGGACTATCTCCAGCTTATGGCACCGACGCAGGCACGGCACAGCGACAACCTCGTCCAGCAGGTGACGGAAATCTCGCGTTCATTGAAACATCTTGCGCGTGAGCTTGATGTCCCCGTCCTCGCGCTCTCACAACTCTCGCGAGCCGTGGAACAGCGCGGAGGGCGCCCTCGCCTTTCCGACCTTCGCGATTCGGGTTCCATTGAGCAGGATGCCGATGTGGTGATGTTTATTCACCGTGAGGATAAATACAAGGAGGATTCGGATAGGCCGAATATCGCCGAAATCTTGATTGAAAAGCACCGCAACGGCCCGACCGGAAAGGTGGAGCTGTATTTTGACGAAAAGAAAGCGACGTTTATGTCGCTGGAGAAGAGCGATTTCACTGACTTTGAGCGGACGGCGAAAGCAAGCACCGAACCGTTCTAGTAATACCAATAACGAATCCATACTAAATGTACGAATAACCTCAATTTCTTCTTCGTACGGAAAGAGGAGAGAAATACTGATTTGTATATTTGTACCGATTTGCTATTGGTAGTAACCATGACCACTTTTGATAAACTCGCCGACTTGTTTAGACAGTTCCCCGGCATCGGACCGCGACAAGCCAAGCGCTTTGTCTTTTTTTTGCTGTCTCGCGACAAGGGATATCTTGAAGAGCTGAACGCACTCATCACAAATCTCAAAGAACATATCGTGCAATGCAAGGAGTGTTTTCGCTTCTTTCAGCGTAAAAATGGAGCGACTCTCTGCCCTATTTGCGCCGACCCGAATCGGGACACGAGCGAACTTATGGTTGTGGCAAAAGATACTGACCTCGAAGCGATGGAGAAAAGCGGCACCTATCACGGAAAATATTTCGTGCTGGGCGGGACACTCGCGCTTATCGAAAAGAAAAACGCGGACACGCTACGCTTCAAAGAGTTGCAAGCTCAAGTCACAAAAGACGCAAAGAATCTGAAGGAAATAATTCTCGCTCTCTCCGCCAACCCAGACGGCGAACATACGGCCGATGAACTGAAAATCCTCCTCAAGCCCTTTGCACTCAAACTAAGCACCCTCGGCCGCGGCCTCTCAACAGGCAGCGAGCTTGAATATGCAGACAAAGAAACCCTTAAATCAGCGCTCCAAAACCGCTCTGTATAGCCCTCTCCCGAATCTTTTAGCAAAGATGCCACGATCGTGGCATCTTTGCTAAATTTAAGTTGACAAAGACCGTATTTAGTGATACGGTTGCGAACGGAGTTCATTTGTAAATCAGCCTTACGTTAGGCTGTCTTTTGTTCTCCGACAACTGAAAATCTTTATGACAAACAACCTGAAAACGGGCGCATTCCTTCTGGTTTGCGCGTTATTCATTGCGTTCTCAACCATCAATCTCAACGCCGAAATTACGGTGAAGAAAGTTTGGGACCCGCCGACGCGGTCCATTGCGCCGCACTCCCGGGTACCGTTCATTCAAGTTGAAATCAAGTCCGATACCACCGAGCCGCTTCAGTATCTGCGGCTTGACCGTGTCGGTAACACCGAGTTCGTGAAGGTCTTCAAGCGCATTGTGGCGGTTGACGGCTTTTCTCGAGTCATCACGTCGGTTGAGGGCATCACCCTCTATGCTGAACCGGTATTCCTCTATTTTCACGACACCGTGATTCAGGCGGGTGAGTCTTTATTCATCACTCTTGCGGGAGACGTAAAGGATAGCACTGCGCTTCAGCCGGAAAACGGAAAGGCAATTGGGTTGAGCGTTGGAGAAATCCGATTCGGCAATACTGAAACCGCAACCGGCATCGCTTTTCAGAAAGAATTGTCGGGGGCGACGCATACCGTGGATGCCGGCTTGCAAATCGGAACGATTACCGGCTTTCGAAGCTCCATTCCGACGCTTAACGCAGAGGTCGGCAAAGGACGAGACCTGGGTTCACTTATACTCTTCGTATCTTCCGGTGAAAGCATTCGCGCTTTGCCCTCATTCCGAGTATACAGTAGCAAGATGCCGAGTGTGCAGAACCTCCTTGTAGGAGTGGAAAACAACAAGGGCATAAGCTGGGTCGGTGTGGTGCGTCCAGTTTTTGGTTCAGACGGGGAATCCTCGTCACTTGATACGACCGAATATGTCACCCTGACATCGGGAATAAATCGTTTTCATTTCCGTGGTGATGTCGGCATGGCGTTTTCTTCCGGCGATACCATCGCCATTTCCACAGCGCCATTTGCGTGGCGAGCAAAGTATGGGGAAACATCCGTGTATGACATTCCTACCGACGGTTTCGGAACTGTCGTCGGGCCGACCGTAACAGTGCGTGGGCCGAGGCTTGATGTGAGCGTGAAAGCGCCATCCTATTCATGGGTGGGAGCTGACCAGCTAAATCTCACTGTGCTAACGATTGTCCTGGATGCCCGCGAGTCAAGTGAGGATATCGCGGTGACGGGCCTGCCATTCTGGTACATGACAGCTCCGGAGTGGAAGAATGACGTGAAAAAGGCGGGGTACTTCGACGGAGACAGTGACCTCCCAGGAACGGGAACGCTGCATGGAAATGCATCCTCGGAGTGGATAACGGCATGGAGTGAATCTTATCCGGAAGCGCTTCGCGTTCCAAAAGGGACGCTAAAAGAGCTTCAGCTTAAAATTGACCTCGCTCCAACGGCATCGGGGTACTACGGTTTTGGAATACTGGATGGGAGCAACTTCCGAGTAACCGGAACCGAAACCGGATTTAATCCGGTCGTTAATCTCCGTCCGGGTTGGCACATAATACGTGCTAGCCAAGGGAAAGGCTGACCAGTTACATATCGCGACAAGACCGCTCAACATTTGTTGGGCGGCTCATTTTTTATGTAGACTGGATCCCGCCTGCGCTTGGATAAAGATTGCCAAGATCAGATCTTGGCAATTTTAATTTTCATATACGGCTGGCGGTGACCGCGGAGTTTGAAGTACCGGCTTTTGGCTTTGTATTTGATGACCTCTATTTTCTTTCCGCGTCCGGCTTCGGTGATTTCGGCCTGCACTTTGGCGTCAGCGATATAGGGAGCGCCGATAGTAGTCGTCGTACCGTCGTCCTGAAGAAGCACCTTGTCAAAGGTAACGACATCTCCCGCTTTTAGGGTATCCGAAAGCTTCTCTATCCTAATAGAGTCCCCTGCCGCAACCTTATACTGTTTTCCGCCTGTTTCAATAACAACGAAAGTCATAGCCCAAGTATCTTACCTAAAATCGTGAAAATTGCAAGGGTACCGTATTGTACAAAAACGAGGGGTGCCGTGGAAACTAGCACGCCCTCTGAAATCGCCGCATGTCTCGTTGAAAACCATTCCTCACTTCAAGAGAATTATGTTTTCCTGGGATTCCCTCCTTGAAGATTGAAGACGGGACGGCAATTTATGAAAGTGACAATAGCACAGAAAGGAAGGAAGCACCAATTAAAAAAACGGGTCCGACAGCGAAGCCGGACCCGTTGCGGAGGTATGTTGTTTAATGGAACCCTCCGCGCGGCGTAACTAGTCAGACAGTTCCGAACCTCCTTGTTCTACTGTACTGTCTGGAAGTCAAGCGCATTATACCACGTATTTCGGAAAAAATACTAGTTGGAAAAACCGTAACTCTTCACACCTGTCATTCCCTCGAAAGAAGGAATCCAGTTGTCATATAATGCTTTTCTGGATTCCCTCCTACGCGGGAATGACAGAGCGTGACATGAGAGTATGCCGAGAAATAAAACGTGTTCGGGAGGTGTGGAGAGTTACGAAAAACCAACATCTGAAACCAAGATCAGATGTTGGTTTGGACACTCTACTCTTCAAGCAGAGGTTTTTCGAGAGCGAGCGGTTCAAAGCCGATAGACGTGCCGGTCACCTTTAAAATATCTTTATCGATTTGTTTGAATGCTTTACCTGATGCCGTGTAGTGATTGACGGTAGTGGAAATGGCGTTGCCGAGCTTCGTATGGTACTCCTCATAGCTCCTCAAGTGCTTCCCGAGGTCGTCTACCCTCTTCACGATATCTTTGGCGGTTTCCTCTATTTGAAGCGCCTTGAGCCCCTGCATCACGGTCTGGAGGTACGCGAGGAAGGAGGTCGGAGAAACAATCAACACCTTGTACTTGCTCGCGGCGCG
>CAYHOU010000087.1:0-4241 GCA_964358195.1 uncultured Candidatus Saccharibacteria bacterium
AAGAATACTTCTGCACCCCGCATTCTGTGCCGCCAGAGCGTCGTCTTTGGTGTCCCCTACCAAAAATGATTGAGTAAGGTCTATGTTCCACTTTTCCGCGGCTTCTAAAAGTTTCCCCGGCTTCGGCTTCATACAATCGCAATTATCATCCCGCCGATGAAAACAGATAAACACATCATCAAAGGGGATATGCTTCGTCTGGTCTTGAATCCATTGCCACTCCGCTTTTGAAATCACGCCGTAGGCCATGTCCGGCTGGTTGGAAATAAGGAACGCGAGAAAACCAATGGCTTTCGCTTTTTCCACCGCTTCTTTTGCACCCGGTATAACGCCGGAGAGTGCCTGGTATTCGGCGATGCTATGCGGCGGGCGAGGTTTGCCGTCCATAACGATGGCCTTGAGAATCACCCCGTCGCGGTCGAAAAATACTGCTCGTTTTTTTACTTCGGTCATGGCAGTAAGCATATACCGTCCCAGCCGCGCATCCAAACTTGACAAAATAATAAATCTGGTATATAAAGTCTTTTGGGTTCGGATTTAGTTTTTAATTTCCCGAAAAAGAACAACGACTAAACAGAAATGGAGGTAGTGAATGCAACCGATTGAACTCCTTGCCATTCTTGGGCGAGGTATCCAACAAATCGTAGCGGATGAGGGGTGGACACTCACCGACAACCTTGAAATGTGTGACGAAAAAGGAGCGCATCTCCCTGTTCGGATTCCGGCAGATGATGCGAACCCGTACTGCCTTATCGGCGGCGGTGAACTCAACCTTCGCGCCGGAGTAGTACTCTGTCGCGAGTATGTATCGTCACTCAAAGCCGTGGTCTGCGCGTATGGAGCGCGGTCAGAGTATCTTGCGCGAGTGGGCGGCCCGAGCGAGAGCGAAATTATGAGTGCGCGACTCGAACAGTTGCTCACCCCGGCACAAGAGCCGAACGTAGTGGTATGGCCGCGTGACCATATCGCTCAGGACGAGCGCGGGAAGTCGGGTTCCGGCCGCGAAATCCAAAATGTTTTCGAGCTTGCGGTGGAGCGCGGGTGGAAAACCGTGGGACTCGTTACCATTGCGGTACACTATGCGCGAGCACTCCTTATGGCACAGCGCCACCTGATGAACCCGAGGTTCGCGCACCTTACGCTCCAGTGTTATGTGAGCGAGGAACTTCTGCTCGCCCATGACCTCGCTTTTTTCGGGCCACTCGTCCGGGAAATGCACGGCTCAAAGGCGTTCATGCGTTCGTTCTTCCTTGAACAGAGAGGCATCAACTGCCTCATTGCTGGAAACTACTGACGACCACATACATAGTAGCGCCGTCCCTCTCTCAAGAAGGGGGGCGGTTTTCTTTTCTAATGAAAACGTCGCACGGAGCTGACGACGGCGCAGTGGTCGCTCACATCGCAGACGAGTGTGGTGTCTTCGCATACATACTCCGGCGTCGAGAACAGTCCGTCTACGACATACTGCAGGCCGGGCGTTGCATGCAGATTCTGGTCCAAACTGGTTGTATGCTCCTTCGGAATGTTGTCGCGGTACTTCATCGCAAGTGTATCCCAAATCTCGCGCCCGCGCGGAGCGTTGAAGTCTCCCGCAAGCACGGTGTCGGGAAAACGCTCCAAAAGTTTGAGCAGAGCGGCGAGGTGCGTCCGTTGTTCGTCAGTAACCTCGCCGTGAAGCGTCCAGGTAAAGTGTGTCAGGGTGATGGTATACGGTACGCTCCCGTCGCGTACCTTGGCCCACACCAGCGTTTTGTGGCCGTGGCCGCTTTCTGGAAGTATTGGAGCGCCGTCGGGACAGCCGCAGTAATTCAGCACTCCGCTCTCTACGATGGGAAGCGCGGAGAAGATGCCGTGGCCGGTCTGTATACCCTTTTTCCCAAGCACCTCGGTCCCCCGCCCCTTATCCGCAACGGCGACCGACGTATAGACCGCTTTTGCGCCGAGTGCGCTTTCGAACCGAGCAACATCCGAGTCGAGTACTTCAAGAAGACATGCCACGAGCGGTCGTTCTCGCTCGATGAACGGAAACACGCGAGCATAGTGCCAGTCACGTTCGATGTTAAGGGAAATGAATTTCATCGCAGGAGTTTCTTTTTGCGCATGGTTGCCAAGGTATCTCTAAGAAAGCCCTCCGCTTCAGGATGCTTGCGTATCCATTCGACATACTCGCGGACGCCGTCCTCAATCGCGCGTTTCGGCGCCCACCCGAGCGCCCGCAGTTTTGCGTTGTCAGACGGCGAATGCCGTGGGGCGCCTATGCGATAGAGTCCTGGAGTTTGGATGGAAGTTGCAGCTCCCACTTCTTTGGCGATGGTTTCGGCAAGTTCCCGCACGCGCGTCGCCTTGCCGCTTCCTACGTTGAATGCTTCGAAGTCGGCTTTCGGACTGTTCAGAACCGCGAGGTGCGCATCCACTACATCATGCACATTCACATAGTCGCGTAATTGATTTCCGTCTTCGTGGAGTACAAGGTCTTCTCCCGCGAGGGCCATCACTGCAATCTGCCGGAGCGCGCCAGAATAGAAGTGGCGGAAGCTCTGCCGCGCGCCGTGGACGATAGTGTAGCGAAGCGCGACTGAAGGGATGCCATAGAGCCGGCCGAGACAGAACAACAATTCTTCGGCGGCTTTTTTAGAAATGCCATAAGGAATCGTCGGGCGAAGTGGGTCAGTTTCTTTTTGCGAGACAGGAGCAAGTTCTGCTCCGCAATCGGGGCAGCGCGGCTCCCATGCTTTCTTTTGCAATTCTGCTTCCGTGCGAGGCAGAGGATAGACAAGGCCATGCCGTTCACAACGATAGCTTCCCTCCCCATAGACCGATTGGGACGAAGCGAGAATAATTTTCTTCACGGGATACTTCTTTTCAACGATGACCTCGTACAGAAGCGCAGTACTTTTCGCGTTGGTATCAATATAGGTACTGAAGTCGAGATGGAAGTCCATATACGCCGCGAGATGAAAGACGAATGAAACGCCCTTAATGGCCTGTATCCAATCCTCTTTACTCCGCACATCGCCACGCTGAAACTCCGCTTCTTTGTTGAACCACTCGGGCAGTGTACCGTTATGCGTCGGTGGAGCAAGGTTGTCGAGTACCCGCACGCGGTAACCTTCTTTGAGCAGCCGTTCCACGAGGTGTCCGCCGATGAATCCGACGCCTCCGGTTACCAATACCAATACTTTTTTTGATGATTGCATAGCTGACTCTTGACTGTCATTCCCGTGAAAACGGGAATCCAGATCATGTGTACCATCCTGGATTCCCGCCTCCGCGGGAATGACACCGAAAATTGATTACCTGCGTAAGCCCCGCACCGCAAGAAACGCCTCCACTTTTTGAATGTCCTCGGGCTTCGTGAGCGAGCATCCTCCTCTTGTCTCTACCGTATAGACTTTCGTTTTCGGAAAGATTTTGTTTGCCATACTGGTAAAATAATACTCGCCATTGGGGTTCTGTTCGGGCTGTATGGTGAAGATGGAGCCTGGGAGTACCATAAGTCCGATTGCCGCCATAGCTGACGGAGGGTTTTCTGATTTCTCCACAATCTCCTCTATGGTTCCGTCGTCCCGTAACCTCACGACACCTGCCGCTTTCGGTCGGAGTGTCTCTTTCACGAGCCAGCTGTATTCGTGTGAAAGGCACTTCTCCATATTCTCGCGGCTCGGTATTTCATCTGCGTACAAAATCATCACTCGTTCATCCCGCGTCACGAACGGCCTGGCCGCGAGCAGGCTATAGGCATTTCCTTTCTCGCTTCCTTCCGCATACTGAATCTTTTTGCCGTGAAAGACATCTTTGCAATATGCTTTGATTTTCTCCCCCCTATATTTAACCACGATGACCACCTCCGTGATATCGGGCGAAAACGCTTCAAAGATATGGTCTAGTACTGTCTTACCGTTTATCATAAGCAGGGGTTTGGGCACCGTGAGCGTCAGCGGTAACATCCGTTTCCCTTCTCCGGCGGCAAGTATGACGGCTTTCATATGTCTGGATTATACCAGCTCTTTAGCTTGTGCATAGACTTTCCCGATAATGGAAAGAACCTCGGCCGCATCTTCCGCAGACTCATTTTTCCGGACTCCGTTCGCTAGGGCGTCCAGAAACGAACCGAGTTCGAGCGTGAGAGCTTTGTCTGCGTCGGGGTCGCATCTTAGAATCTTTTCCTTCAACACTTCCTTTTTCCGGTTATATATACCGACGGAAAAACTTTCACCGTTTCCGTACTTTCTGCCGAGACC
>CAYHOU010000088.1:0-4154 GCA_964358195.1 uncultured Candidatus Saccharibacteria bacterium
GCAGGAGGCATCGCGAATTGCGCTTGGAAAAACTGGGCAACGCCGGCAAGAACAGCAAGGACCAGACTTTTTTCCAGTATATTTACCCCGAAGAGATGCATATCGGGCGTTGGCGTCGGAACAAAGGAGTAGAGGAGAGAGGCGTCTATTTCCGGGAGCCCTCCCGCGTAGAACACGTAGTAGAGGGAAATAACAATCGGGATTTGCACGAAAAGTGGCACAATCCCCGCGAACGGATTGATCTTCTTCTCGCGGTAAAAGTCCATTATTGCCTTTCCTTGCGCTTGCTTGTCGTTTTTGAATTGCTCCTTAATGCGGTTAATGTCCGCCTCGTGCGCTTTCATTTCAAGCTGAAATTTCGCCGCTTTGTGCGAAAGAGGGGAGAGGAGGAGCTTAATCAGGATGGTGAAAAGAATGACCGCTGTGCCCACCGAGTTTCCCGGAAGAACGCCAATCAAAAAAACAAGCCCGTTGTAGAGCGGGACGTAAAAAATAAGTTTGAGAATCGCAAACATCCCCCCATTGTAGACGAAAGAGTTCAAAATACAAACTCCAGGGGTTTTAGAGGCGGGCCGGGGTCACATTTTCTTTAGTGCAGTAACAAAGGCAGTCTCTAGTTCAGCAAAAGGCAAGAGAAGCGCGCCTTTTTTGAAGGTAACCGTATATGCCTTCCCTCCAAGTAAGTGGCTGTGTTTCGCCATAAGATGATACATCCGGCGCCGGAGTTTGTTTCGGTCAACCGCCTTTTTGTATGTTCCGGAAGAAACAATGACCGCAGCCTTCTCGCCAACGAGAGGAGCGCGACAGAAACGGATAAAAAAATGCGGAGCGTGCACGGTCTGCATGTTCCGCATTTCTTTAAAATCTCCCGTTTTGAAGCGTTTTGCCTTTGGCAACATGGCTGATTTTCTTAACGAGCCCGGCGAGTTTTAGAAAATCGCCACCGAGCACTTTTCTTAAAGTGCTCGGTAAAGAAAATATGCCGCCATTTTGCGGTGTCTATTTTCTAGGCCGGCTGACCGTAAGCTTTTTCCGGCCTTTGGCTCGTCGTCTCGCAAGAGCGCTACGTCCTCCCGGGGTAGCCATGCGCGAGCGAAACCCGTGGGTTCGCGCGCGTTTCTTTCTTTTTGGTTTATAGGTGAAGCTCATAGTAAAAAACGTATTACTTATAACTGATAACTGTATTACTGAATAACCTTAAGATAAGATTCTTGACTTTGTCATTCAGTTATTCAGTGATGTGTTATGGGTGATTCAGTTATCCCCGCTTTGTCCACACATTATTAACACAAGGGGCTGTTTTTTACAAGTTTTGTATTTTCGTTATCAGTATATACTAGTACCCGTAACTCACACATACATAAACATGTCAGAAACTTTTAGTGAAGAATATACGCCCCCCACTGCGACGATGGGGTCTCCCGTCATAAGTGACACGAAACAGCTGTGGGAAGGGGCGCTTACCGAAATAGAGCTTTCGGTTTCAAAAGCGAACTTTACTACATGGTTCAAGGATACGGCCGTTTCCCGAGTAGAAGAGGGAGTGGTCTATCTTGCCGTCCCCAATACGTTCGTCAAAGACTGGCTACTCAATAAATATCATAAATTCATTCTTCGGTCGCTTCGGAACCTGTCGGAACAGGTGCGGGCGCTTGAATACGTTGTTATGAAGGACGACCCGCGCAAACGAGACCTCCCGGGCGCGAAATTGTCTTCTCCATCGTTTACGGGCGAGCTTCCTCTCCAAGACTACTACGTGGACAAGGAGAGTAATCTTAACCCCCGCTATACCTTTGAATCGTTTGTCGTTGGTCCGTTTAATGAATTGGCGCACGCTGCCGCGCTTGCGATCATCAAGACTCCCGGTATTACGTACAACCCCTTGTTTATCTACGGCTCTACGGGACACGGGAAAACGCACCTCATCCAGGCAATCGGAAACCACATCAAAACCGCTTTCTCCGGACAGAAGGTTTTTTATGTCACCTCGGAAAAATTCTCGCAAGACTTTGTCACCGCGATGCAACAGAGCCGTATCAGCCAGTTTAAGGAAAAATATCGTCACTATGACGTGCTCATTATGGACGATATCCAGTTTTTCTCGAACAAGGAAAAGAGCCAGGAAGAGTTGTTTCATTTGTTCAACGACTTGTACGCCCACAACAAGCAGATTATTTTTTCTTCGGACAAACACCCTAACTATATTCAAAATCTGGAGGAGCGGCTGAAATCGCGTTTCGCCGCGGGAATGATTGTGGACATACCGCCCCCGGACAGGGAATCCCGAGTTTCTATTTTGAAAACCAAGGCTCGCATGCTGAAATTTGAGCTTCACGACGACGTTGCCGACTATATCGCCGCGGCGCTTGAAGGAAATATCCGCGAGCTTGAAGGAATTCTGAATTCCATTATGATGCAGACACAGGTTCGGGGAAGGGACCTTGGTGTCATGGAAGTTAAGTCTATACTTAAAAACACCAGCAAACCAAAAAAAGCGTTATCAATTAAGGATATTACGAAAGTGGTGGCTGATTTCTACAATATTGATGAAAATCACATCTACGAAAAAACACGGAGGAAGGAGGTGGTGAAGCCGAGGCAACTCGTTATGTATATCCTTCGGGAGGACTGCAATGTTTCGTTCCCCCTTATCGGACAAAAACTTGGAGGAAGAGACCACACGACCGTCATTCACTCGTGCGATAAAATAAAAAATGAAATCCGCGAGGACCCAAACCTGTTGCAAGAAATAAATCAGATACGAGCGCTTTTGTAGTTGCCTGTGAAAAACCCTGTGGGAAAGTACTGCATGACCAGCCTGCCTCCTGTGTACAAAAAGTGAGCAACGCATAAACAAAGGAGAATTCCCCGAACATAAAAAAGATTACCCACAGGGGAAAAGGGAATAAAAAAACAGAACACGAAGGACAAATACACCTATCCACATATCCACACCCTTCTTAATAATAATTGTTTTAAAGATAAAAAAGTTTCTATTAAGAATAAAGAGAAGTAAAGATTTGTAGTTGACGCTGTATGGTGTCTCCAATTAGTAGGTTTTTGTAGATTCATATCATAGACTTATTGGTATTTATGAAAATAGAAGTTGTAAAAGATAAATTACAGAATGTCGTGGTGAAAGCCGGGCGCCTCGCGGGGAAACATCCTTCTCTTCCTATTTTGTCGCACCTTCTCCTTATTGCGAAGCGAGGGGTGCTTACTATTCGCTCAACCAACCTTGATATGGGGGTTGAGTACACCCTTCCGGTAAAGATTGAAAAAGAAGGAGTAGTAGCTGTTCCTGCCTCGGTTTTTTCCTCGTTTATATCCAACCTCGGCCCGGTTAAAGGAGTTTTTCTTGAAGTTGAGGAGGGGAAACTTGTTGTTTCTGCCGAGGGAGCTAGGGCAACAGTAAACGGCTCTCCGAGTGACGATTTTCCTACGATTCCAAAGGCGGAAGGTGGTGGTTTTACTATGGACCCGCAACTTCTTCTTAAGGGACTTCGGGCGGTGCAGTACGCAGGCGCGGTGGGCAACCTAAAACCTGAACTTTCCAGTGTGTATGTGTATCAGGAAGGGGAAGAACTCATTTTTGTTGCCACCGACTCGTTCCGGTTGGCGGAGAAAAAAATACCATTCAAGAAAAGCGCCACCTCGTTCCAGCCAGTACTCATTCCGATAAAAAATGTTGCCGAAATTGTGCGAATGCTTGAGGAGGAAAAAGACGAAATCCGCGTTTCTCTCGGGAAAGGACAGTTGTCCATTGAAGGGAACAGCTTTTTCTTCACCACACGGCTTGTTGAAGGCTCTTTCCCCGACTACCGGCAGATTATGCCGAAAGAATTCGCCACGGAGGCCGTAGCGCTTAAAGAAGACCTTCTTTCGGCCCTCAAGCTCACCACACTCTTTTCCGACAGGTTTAATCAGCTACGCCTGCACCTTGACCCCAAAAAGAAACTATTTGAGCTTTCCGCCAAGAGCGGTGAATTCGGGGAAAGCAACGCTTCTCTTCCCGCCGCTCTCTCGGGAGAGGCGCTGAGCAGTAATTTTAATCACCGATATATCGCTGACGGTCTTACCGCGCTCAATGCGGACAGTGTCGCGTTCCGGTTTAGTGGTGAAAACAAACCCTTGCTCATCGGGGGAGTCGCGGA
>CAYHOU010000089.1:0-4087 GCA_964358195.1 uncultured Candidatus Saccharibacteria bacterium
GTCTATCTGCGTTCCCTATCTGCGCATATCCGCGTAGTGTGGGCAATACTAGCAGAAATAAGGGGTGAAAGTCAAACGAACCATCTATATGCTATGATGAGGCTTGGAAGAGATAGAACCTATGAAAACCGGAGAAACTGATGGCGCAGAGGAGTTGAGACAACTGGGTTATACAAACATTCCCACCATTGCAGACATCAAACCGACAAAGAGGGAGCAGGCACTTCTTGACTCGCTGTTTCAATGGCGGATTGATTCTGAACGATCCGGCATTGTTATTGAAAACCCTAACAACTCGAGCGAACAGTAAACCGGGAACATGAAAACTGAAAGCAGACGAAAGAGAATCAACAGAATCCTCGCCACGACTGACTGGAAGAAGTACTGGGAAAATGTTGCGGGAGGTGTTGAGCCAGAAATCAACGCTTACGATGAGGCAAGGAGGAATCACTAGCACGTGCGTATGGTAGGGTTCTGCGCTAACACCCCTGCACCGCCCATCAAAAAGCCGCCCCATTCGGGACGGCTCTTTTTCTTAATGGAGTGCGGTTCCGCGCTTGGAGCCGACTTTGCTGCGAGAAATGATGAAGACGTTTGAGTATTTCTTGGGAGTTCTTGTTTTCTGTCCTTTGCCTGACGGCTTACCCCAGCGGGTCTTCGCAATAAGGGATAAGAATCAAACGCGCATCCGTGTGCTATGATAAGGCTTGGAAAAGGAAAGGATCTATGAGAACTGAAGAAATATCAGGTGCAGAGGCGCTAAAGCGATTGGGCTATACAAACATTCCCACTCGCGCAGACATCCAACCGACAAAGAGGGAGCAGGCACTTCTTGACTCGCTGTTTCAATGGCGGATTGATTCTGAACGATCCGGCATTGTTATTGAAAACCCAAATTCCGAATTGACTACAGATGAACCGAACCTGTAAACACAAATACCGCTATGAAAAAACAAGGAACCGCGACAAGAAAGACAGGAACAGGCAACGCTAAAACGCCAAAAGGAAACCGGAAAAGAGGATTCATCTCCGCACCAAGTCTCGGTGAGATTAAGATGCAAAGAGAGGAAACGGTCTTAGTCCCAGTCGTCATACGGTGTGGACTGCACGAACCAACAGAGTACCACGCGAGAGTGCGAAAGCCAAAAAAACAGGACAAAAGTTTTACTGATGCACCGAATTTTCGAGATTTCAAACTGACTGCAAAAGAGCAACAGGGTCTGGAGCGGCTGTGGCAGTTTCAGGAGAATTCCGAAAAGAGCACCTATGTGCTCGGTGTTCCGTCGTCACGGCGTCACGACTGAAATGAATGCACTAAGCAACTCACGCGCACAAAAGCCGCCCCCATTCGGAGGCGGCCTTTTTTCTTTATATTTTAGTGGAGCGCGGTTCCGCGTTTACTGCCGACTTTGCGGCGAGAAATGATGAAGACGTTTGAGTATTTCTTCGGCTGTTCTTGCCACAGCACCAAAAGATATTGGTGCTGGGCTGCGGGCTTTTATTACCCTGACGTACGTTTAGTGCCAACTTTTCTACGCGATACGATAAAAACATTTGAATACTTTTTAGGAGTTCGTGTCTTCTGTCCTTTGCCTGACGGCTTGCCCCAGCGGGTCTTCGCGCGACGGAGACCTCGTCCTTGGCGTCCTTCACCTCCACCGTACGGATGGTCGGGCGGGTTCTGCGCGCTGCCGCGTACCGTAGGACGGATGCCGAGCCACCGTGAACGGCCTGCCTTTCCTATTGAAACCAAGTGGTTCTCTTCATTGGACACGGTGCCGATGGTCGCCCACGCGGTATTGATAACTTTTCGTACTTCCGTGGAAGGAAGCTCAATGAAGGTATAGTCCCCTTCCTGCGCTTTCACCTTCGCGGCATTTCCAGCCGAACGGGCAATGAGTGCTTTGCCACCGGGCTTAAGAGACACGTTGTAGACAAACGTATCAACCGGAATGGCGCGAAGCGGAAGACGATTGGCGGGGAGTACCGGAGCTTTTTCTGAAACCAAAAACGTATGACCTACTTTGACCCCGAGAGGAAGAAGCACGTAGCGTTTCTCGCCATCTTGGTATACCGCGAGACCGATGAAGCCGCTGCGGTCGGGGTCGTATTCCACGCTCGCGATTTTAGCGGGAATATCAAATTTGTTGTATATAAAATCAACATCGCGATACAGGCGTTTGTGTCCTCCACCCTGATGTCGCACCGTGATGCGTCCGTAATTGTTGCGTCCTTGGTCGCGCTTTCCACCAGAGACAAGTGCCTTATGTGGCGTCGTGGTCGTGATGAAATCGCGGTAATTGATACCAGTCATACTGCGACGTGATTTGGATGTGGGACGATATGTTTTCATGGATACTACTAATTACCTATCTAATACAAATGTACAAATGGGGACTTCTTGATTTGTATATTTGTACAGGATTTGTTATTGGTATTAAACAATTTCTATCTTCTCCCCTTTCTGCAAATACACATACGCCTTTTTCCCCTGCGCTCGGACTCCGAGGCG
Source organism: uncultured Candidatus Saccharibacteria bacterium (assembly GCA_964358195.1). GTDB lineage: Bacteria > Patescibacteriota > Minisyncoccia > Phycocordibacterales > UBA10002 > UBA10002. The sequence goes on from CAYHOU010000089.1 coordinate 2,513, forward strand.
CCCTTTCACGATTCTCCGCTTTATCGGCATAGTCACGATGGTTACCTTAACGGGAGTGACTTTATAGAGCGCGCGTACTGCCTCCGCAATTTCACGTTTTCCCGCGTCAAGCGCCACTCGGAACACATACACGCCTTTCTCCGCGGAAGTGCTCGCCTTCTCGGTAACGTGCGGACGCACAAGAACATGGGGGCGCGCCGTACCAAAACCCTTTCCGGTCTTCGCTCCATCCGTTATGGTAACTTTTTTAGAGACGGTTTCCTTCGGAACCAGCTTTTTGGCAGGCGCGGGTGTTTCCTTTTTTTCTTTTTTAAAATTGAAGAAATTCATAATGGTAGTACCAATAACAAATCCTGTACAAATATACTAATCTCCGATTCTTCATTGGTACATTGGTAAGGGATTCGTAATTGGTATTATCCGTTCCGTGTTAATGACTTTATACTCTCTTCCGGATTCGCAATAATCAAGTATTTATACGTAAGCACGTCAAGCAGATTCAAGCTTTTGACCTGTCCAACCGAAACGTGCGGGAAGTTACGGAAACTTTTCTCCACATGTGTGTCCGGAGCCGGAATGAGTATACAGGCGGCATTCTTGCTCTTCTTAAGCGCGCCAAATCCCTTGAGCTTAGCAAGATTCATGAGTACCTCCTTTGCACCCTTTGTTTTGATATTTGGCATCGCGATGCCGTTAAGGAGAAGTACTTCACCGTCTTTCAGCTTCTTGGACAACGCGATGTAGAGCGCCTGCCGTTTCATGCTTTTGTTTATTTTGCGGAAATAATTCCGGTCGTTCCTTGGGCCATGCGCGACACCGCCACCAACCCAAATCGGGGAGCGTGTTGAGCCGTGCCGTGCGCGACCAGTGCCTTTCTGACGCCACGGTTTTTTACCGCCACCACGGACTTCACCTCGGTTCTTGGTATGCGCGCTCCCTTGCCGAGCGTTGGAGAGCAGGGATTGCGAGACCTGGTGCAGTAGGTCGGCATTGTACTTCGCGCCGAACACCGCTTCGGGAAGCGTTATCTTCCCTACCTGTTTTCCGTCTTGGTTGTAAATAACGTGTTCCATATTGCTTAAAACTCTAAATCCGAAATCCTAAACTCTAAACAAATTTTAAATCCTAATTATCAAAATTCTAAACGGGATTATGTTTGTGATGGTGGATTTTGAAAATTGTGATTTGTTTAGGATTTAGGATTTCGTGCTTCGGATTTCGACGACGGTACCCCGTCGTCCCGGTACCGCCCCGCCGATAAGAATCAGGTTCTCTTCGGGAAGCACATCAACCACTTTCAGATTGGTGACCGTTACCCTCTCCCCACCCATTCGACCTGCCATTCTCATCCCTTTGGCAACACGACCTCCGGCACGCGCCGCACCACCAATCGCTCCCGGCTCGCGTTCCGAATGTTTCTGCACGTGCGTGCGGCTACCACCGTGAAAGCCGTGACGCTTCACAACACCTTGGAATCCTCTTCCTTTTGAAATACCACTGACCGTGATGGAGTCTCCTTTTTTGAAAATATCAACGCCGAGTTTTTCTCCGATGGTTTGCGTCGCGGGAACGGAA
>CAYHOU010000090.1:0-4053 GCA_964358195.1 uncultured Candidatus Saccharibacteria bacterium
GATGCTTAGCAAGATTAGAGAGGACAACGCCTTTTAATCCTTGCCCGCAGGGACTGAACTCACTCATTCCGCAGGTGTAAAGGAGTCTAGCCTATAGTACCTTTCTTGTCAAGATAGTTATCCACAGGTCATTATCTGTCTGCCTCCTCCCCTCTTTAGAGGGGAGGAATTAAAGGTGGGGTGTCCTCCCCCTTTCCCTTTTTTTTCTGTCATTCCCGCGTAGGCGGGAATCCAGACCACCTAGATTTTAAATAAAGGAGTGTTACTTCGTGACGATTCAATTAACCATTTTGAGAAATTCCCGGCCTGCATGTCTGTAGCCTTTGGCTTTTTCTCCCTTCGTAGAATAGTTGGAAACGATTTATAAACCTGTACACCTTCTTTCATATTGTCATCTGTACGACAAATAGTGTCACCCTCTTTATTTAGCTGTTCAACTAACCTAGGCCGGATTTTCTCAAAGTCATCGCTAGTTAAGGAAGAAAGAAACGGGGTCCCAATTACATACTGGAAATAAAACATTCTTTGCGAAGCTTTTCTTTCTTCAAGCAAATCGTGGTATGCGAGGCAAAAAATGATAGCAAACCTTTCAGAGTTTTTTGCTAAGTCAATTGATTTCCCGTTTTTATCCTGCGGGAAATGAAATACTCTAAAACTTCCGAAACTAGCCGAGGACTCAGGGTCTAACGCATGAATTAATTGCGAACTGAAATACCGCTCAACTTTTTTCCCAGAATCCCAAGTTACGTTCTCACTAAAGGGAATACCATATACTTGTACAAATAAATTGTAGGCGGGTACTTTCCCAACATTCTTAAACAAAGGTGAAATTACATCAAACCTACCATCCTCTTTTGACTCTTGATTTGGATGAATAATGATACTATTTTCTGAGAAAATTATGTTTGATTGTGAAAGAGGAAGTAATTTCTCAAAAGTCCACCAACTAAAAAGCACGGCGACAAGAGCTAGTATTGTTGGTGCAATTGCTTTTATTTCCTGCCACAAATTGATTTCTCCGCTATTCTCGTTCTTCTCCATAGAAATAGTCTAGCACTATTTGTGACATAAGAAAGTAAGTGCTACAAAATTAGCTACCGTGCTACAATGTCGGTGTCTTTCTTTTTCGTATTTCGTATCCTAGTTCGTAAGTTCGTATTGTATGATCAAAAAACTGTTCGGAGTAGAACGCAACGTCTTCTTCATGGGGCTGGTCTCCTTCTTCAACGACTTCTCCAATGAAATGATTGTTTCCGTCTTCCCCGCTTTTTTCAGTTCCGTCCTGAAGTCGGGCGCCGCAAGTTTAGGCTTCATTGAAGGTCTTGCCGATGGAATCTCAAACCTCACCAAAATATTTTCCGGCCGTCTTTCCGACAAAACCCAAAAACGAAAAATGCTTGCGCTCTCCGGTTATATACTCTCGGTCGCCACCCGGCCGTTTTATCTTATCTCCTCCGTGGCGACGCATGTGTTAAGTATCCGAGTGGCTGACCGCATTGGCAAAGGAATACGCGAAGCTCCCCGCGACGCGCTTCTTTCTCTTTCCGCCGGTACGGAGCATATCGGGCGCTCATTCGGGTTCCACCGCGCGATGGATTCCCTCGGCTCCATTTTGGGCCCTCTTACTGCGTTTCTTATTCTTGAACGGTTTCCCGGCGCGTTCAACACCGTATTTTTGACCGCGTTTTTTGTCGGCATTCTCGCGCTGTTTTCGTTTGTGTTTATTAAGGAGGTACAGGCGGTACACGCCCGCGGAGAAAAAATACGTCTCCGTCTTAACTCGCACACGATGGAGTTCAGACGTTTCCTCGGCATTATCTTCCTACTTTCCATCGCCAACCTCCCTATCGCCCTCCTGCTCCTCCGCACGCAAGACCTCGGTCTTCGCGTGAGTTTTATTCCCCTCTTCTATTTGTTCTATAGCGTTTCGTATACACTCTTCTCTACCAAGGCGGGGCAACTTGCCGATAAAGTCGGTGATAAACCGGTCATTTGGGGCGGATATCTGCTTATGGGGCTTGCGTATCTCCTCCTTATCTACGACCAGACGCTTGTCGCTCTCGCGGTCGGTTTTATTGTTCTCGGCATCGGAAGCGCCACGACCGATAGCGTCCAGCGTTCATTCGCCGCGCGACTCACGTCGCCGGAAGAACGCGGAAACGCCTACGGCCTCCTCAACGCCGCCATCGGTTTCGGCCTGCTCATTTCGGGCGTTGTTGGCGGACTCTTGTGGCAAGACTTCGGCGCCGTGACCGCGCTCACGTTCGCTCTCGGTCTTATTCTCCTCGCGCTTATCGCGTTTGGCCTTATCGGCGGGAAACAACGCGCACAGTAGCGCGATGAGCAACAAAAAAAGAACCGACTCCCGTGAGCCGACTCAGTGTTCTACAAGGTGCAATGTTCGTGCTATTGTCCGTACTTCGTGAGTAGGTAGTAAGCAACGCCTGCCGCCGCTAGGACAAAGAAGCGGACTATCCAGAGGATGTTTCTCTGCAGATTCATGAAGCGGTACGCTTCGGCGCGGATTTCTCCCGGCGACGCTTTCCCGAACTGCACATCATGCTTTCGGAGAAATTGCTCGTTTTCCAAAATCCCGTGGAGCGTATGAAGACGGAACGCGTACACTGGATGGCGTAGCCACATCCAGAGCGTGGGCTGTGGTATGGGTTTTTGCACCATGAAAGCTTCTTGGTTGTGCATGACTGGTCCAGATGTGTCATCTGCTTCTTCGGTATTGGTACTATTCATTATGTTTCCTTTCTCTGCTTTAGTCGCGGTTAGTCGCTCAGTAGTTCCCCAACTGCGACTTCGTATCGGCTTCGGAGCGTGCGGTAATCGGGTCCGTCTGTCTTGAACTCGCTTTCCACCGCGTAGAACCCCATGTTGTGAATCGGGTCCTTTCCTACCGCGAAGATGAGCGGAAAAAGATTTGCCGGTAAGAAGCGAGGAGGGGTAACAACATCTCTCAATTCGCGCAGTCCTTCAATGTCAATCCAGGCGAAGCGCAAATGGATTTCTTTACTCTCCACGATTTTCGGGAGTGAGCCGGGGAAATCAAAGGAAAAAACGAAGTTTATCTCATGCACCCTTCCTCTCCGAACATCACGGTAGACGTGCTCGTACACTCCGATAAGTTTGTCTGTGCATCCTTCACATCCCGTCTCCTCCCGTATTTCCCGAATAAGACCGAGCCGCGCGTCTTCACCGAGGTCAAGCTTGCCTCCCGGCAGATACCAATAGTCGGTCCCAACTCGTTGGCACATAAGCATACGGCTATCTTTCTTGATAACCGCCCGACCCCTCCTGATGAGCTGTATACCCTCGATTTCCTGTCCTGTAGTATTTTCTTGCATATGACTGCCTTTCCGTGCACAAAAATAGCCCGCATCGGAAGCGGACTTTTCCTTTTTTCATTTAGCTGGACTCCCTGCCTGTCAGATAGACAGGCTCGCCACAGCTAGGCCTTTTAGTCTTAAATATTGTGTCACACTCGCTCTGGGCGGGTGGACCAACCAAACATACTTTTTCAAACGACCTAACTAATATATACCGAGTGCACCCCATTTGTCAACCATTTCTTCCAAAACTCCAAAAAGTAATATGTACCGATATCTGCGACCGCTGTTATCGGTACAGTGGAATTCATTCCTATTCTACTAATTAAGATCAAAATGATTCCGCAACCAGCCGTCATTCTCGATATAGTCTGCAATGATGTAGAGAATCTCAACACCAACATGATAGTCGGCTTTGAGAAGCGAGAGAAAATCTTCACAGTCATACGGATATACCCACACACTGTGATGCAGATGTACGAAACCGATCTCTTGAAGCGTTATGCGAAGCAGTTCACGCACCCTCTTTCGTTTTTCCCTGATATCGAAACTGACGACTCTCCACTTCCCATCCCACTTTGCAGGTCGAGGAAGTTCATACTGCATGCGCTCAATTTCCGCCAGTCGCTTCTCCCCTTTCTTAGTCAAGATGATGAAATTACTCTCGTCCTTCTTTACCAGACCCGCTCGCTCCAAGCGCTGAACCGAACGGCTAATG
>CAYHOU010000091.1:0-4038 GCA_964358195.1 uncultured Candidatus Saccharibacteria bacterium
CGGATTACGAAATGAGAATTTCATTTCGTCATTGCGAGTGTAGCGAAGCAATCCAGATGTTTTCCTACGGATTCCTGGATTGCTTCGCCCTCTACGGGGCTCGCAATGACAGTACTTACGCGAATTTCGCAACTCGGGGTGTTTACTTAAACTTTCCTTCCGAAGCCGCGCTTGTTTCCCGCACGCGTTCTTGAAAAATCTTCTGCGCGGATGCGACTTTCTCCGGCTTGCCTGACCATTCTTTCATCACGGGCTCCTGCAGGGCGCGCGAGTAAGAGAAAGAAATCCTCCACGGCGCATTTTGTTCTTTCGCCTGCGTTACGATTTCATTCAGACGCTCCGTCGCTTCTTCCGGAGTTTGCCCGCCGGAGAGAAAGACGATACCCGGTACCTCCGCGGGAACCGAAGATGTGAAGGCGCGGAGTGTGCTCTCGGCGATTTCTTTCGGACTCGCTGTCTTGCCGGAATCTTTCCCTGGGAGCGCCATACTGGATTTCAGAATGAGGCAGGAAAGTGCCACTCCGGCTTTTGCAACCTCCGCGAACGTAACGTGAAGCGTTTTTGTAAGCACTTCTTCGGACCGCGCAAGGGTATGCGTACCGTCAAGCAGAACTTCGGGCTCAATCATCGGAACAAGTCCTGCCTCTTGGCTCTTTTTCGCGTATTCGGCGAGCCGTTTCGCGTTTTCAAGCAGACATTCGTTAGTTGGAATTCCTTCTCCTATCCGGATAACGGCGCGCCATTTGGTAAAGGTCGCCCCCATCTTCGCGTATTCGGCTAGGCGCTCGGAAAGTCCTGATAGACCCTTTGTCACCTCTTCACCGGCAGTAACACCCCCCGCCTCGGCAGACCTCGGCACCCCCCTTGCTAGGGGGGACTTAAATGGTTCGGTTTTCTGGTCTACCTTAATACCGGGGAGTATTCCGCGTTGTGAAAGAAACTTCGCGAACGACTCGCCGGTGCTCGCCTTTTGGCGGATGGTTTCGTCATACAGGATAATACCGGAAAGTCCTTCCGCGACATTCGGCGTAGAAAAAAGTAGCTCTCGCCACGCGCTCCGCATTTCCAGCGTTTTTTCTATGCCGTATTTCTCAAACCGTTTGGCACAGGTGGAATCGCTTTCATCAGCGGCCAAAATACCCTTGCTGGTCGCCAACAGTTTCCTCGCGATTTCTTGTAGTGAAGACATACGAGAAAAAGAAAATAGGCGAATAGTACTTTTACAACCTTTAGCCAAAAGATTTTATCACAGATTTCACGCTCTGACACACAAACACGCGTGTTACAATACCGATTCCGCGCTGTCGCTCCTCGTTACGTCGTAAGTGCCGCGAGGGTGATAGCCGCGATAACCGCGACGACAAGTCCGATTTTCTGGTGGCGTTCGAGACGTTCTTTATTGACCGCGAGTCCGAGAAGTACCGCGATGATAATGTAGCTTTCCGAGAGCGCGGTCGCGATGCCGATGGAGATGAGACTCATGGAGAATGCATAGGCGACCCAAGCGGCATTATCGGTGACAAGCATCGGCATCATTGAAACACGGTACCTCCACAAGTCACGAAACGCGCGGGAAATACGGCCGTGGCGGAAGAGATAGATGCCGGAAAGAAATGCGAGCACGACATTAAAGACAAAGTTCACCATAAGCGCATCGGTGAGTCGGGCGCCCCATCCGACAAAAAAATTCGCGATGCCCATACAAAGCGCGCCAAGAAACGCGAGCCAAACGCCGCGTTCCAGAAAGTGTCTATGCGAAAAGACTTTTCCGCGAAATGAAACGAGTATCAGTCCAACCATAAGCAACACAACGAGCACAGTCTCTCGGGATGAGAGTTTTTCTCCGAGAATTGCGAAGGCAAAAACGGAGGCCGTGACAATTTCAAGCGACCAGATGGGCTCCACCACCGAAATCTTCCCTTTCCGGAGTGCTTCAAAGTTGAGAAGCGCCGCGACAAAGAGTATGAGTGCACCACCGAGAAGCACGGCGAGTTCTGTTTCATTCCCCGCGACAAATAACATCGGTATATCTCTATATACAAACGGAGCGAGTATGAGCGCGCCGAAAAAAGTAATAAGAAAGAGTGTCTCAAAATCACCGACTTTGCGAGTTGATTTTTGTATCAGAAAATCCCCGATGCCCCAGCAGAGCATCGCCACAAACGCCAAACCAATACCAACGCTGATACTCATGTACAACTAATGATACAATACTGCTATGAACGGCGCGCTTTTAAGATTTCTCTTCAAGTTTGCGGTAAACGGGCTTGCGCTTTTCGGTTCCGCGATTGGACTCTATTTCTTTTTGAGGCAAACGTTTCCATTGCATCCGTGGTTCGTTCTTCTACTCACCGCCTCCGGTACGCTCCTTTGGGGAGTGAAAAGTCTGTTGTACTTCAGAAATGAGCTGGCACGAATCGTTACTCGACAAAAGAACAGAGCGAACTGATGTTGTTGTGCTTCCTCTCTATTCTCTAATTCTCACGAATTAGAGAATAGATATGACACCTTTAATCGGTGCGGGGATCGAAAGGGTAAGCCAATAATAGACTTCCAAACTCATCTGACGACGGTCAACGAGGTTTACCCCGGAGAGAACCGCAAGATGTCGCGAAGTTGATTTGACCGAAAGCTTGATGACTTCTGCAATCCCCGTTACGTTCGCCTCCCCGTGTCTCTTCAGATACCGCAGAATTGCCAGCCGCCGTTTGTTTGCGAGTGCTTTGAGAAGCCGTTCAAGTTCCCTCAATTCCATATTTGTTAAGTATACCCCCGCATCAACTCTTCTAAAAGTTGGGGTGTGGGTAGGTCATCCTCTTCCCCGTTCATTCCGCCTTGCCACCCTCATTCTCTAATTCGTGAGAATTAGAGAATGAGGGTGGCTTCTAATGCAAAAAGAGGCTTCCCTTTTCGGTTCCTCCTTTGACCCTGCTCCAAACAATCTGTCTAAAAAATCCCATAAATTTGTTAAAATCCTGGATTCCCGCCTTAGTCTACGACTACTACGCTACTGCTCCGTCGCGGGAATGACAAGACAGGCGATTATTGCTTCTTGCTTCGTTCTATTGCCACCTTGATAAACGCGGTAAAGAGGGGGTGCGGCACGAGCGGGCGGGATTTGAGTTCTGGGTGGAACTGGGTGCCGAGGAAGAAGGGGTGCACCTCGCGCGGAAGCTCCGCGATTTCCATAAGCACACCGTCGGGAGATTTTCCCGAAAAGACCAGACCAGCTTTTTCAAGTTGCGCGATATAGTCCGGATTCACCTCAAAGCGGTGGCGGTGACGCTCGGAGATAGTCTGACTAACCGGAGGGTTAGTCAGACTATCTCCGAAATATGCTTCGAGCGCAATTGTGTCGGGTTTTAGCTCACAAGGATACGCGCCGAGACGCATGGTCGCGCCGTACTTTCCTTCCGCCATATGTTTCTTTTGCTCCGGCATAATGTCAATGACCGGATACGGCGTGCTCTTGTTGATTTCGGTCGTGTTCGCGTCCTTGAGTCCCGCGATATGACGGGCGTATTCAATGGTCGCAAGTTGCATACCATAGCACAGACCGAAATACGGAATCTTGTTCACTCGCGCGTACTCTATCGCTTTTATTTTCCCTTCAATACCGCTTTCACCAAATCCACCTGGCACGATGATGCCGTCAAAATCCTTGAGCAGGGAAACTTCTTTTTCTCCCTCTCCGCCAGAGGCGGATCCGCCTTCGGCGGAAAAATCTTTGGAATTAACCCACGTAAGTACCGGCTTCCTGCCAAGCGTGTACGCAGAATGCTTGATGGCTTCAATGACGGAAATGTACGCGTCGGAAAGCACGAAATTCCCCGTATCAAAATACTTGCCCACAATGCCAACCTTCACGATTTCTTTCGCGGAATGAATCTTGCCTGACAGTTCTTTCCACTCCTTGAGATCGTCCTTTGAAGACGAGAGGCTTAATTTCTTCAAAATAAAATCGCTTAAATGGTCTTTTTCAAAATTGAGGGGAATATCATAAATGGATTCCACATCGGGCGCGGAAACAATACTGCC
>CAYHOU010000092.1:0-4013 GCA_964358195.1 uncultured Candidatus Saccharibacteria bacterium
CAAGTTGAAATGAAAAAAGAACGGCTCATTGTTCGCAAGCTTGAAATCCCACCGCTTTCAATGAAAAAAGTTGTATATCGGGTTATACCAAAAACAACTTCCACAGATTCATTTTCAATTAACAAACCGGCAAACAATAGCCGAACCGCCAAAGTAACGAAATACGAACTCGCCGAACGAGGAGTGCGCAAACGCATTTTAGAAGAAACAGAATCGCGCGTCATTGACTTGGAGGAGGAGACCACAGACGCGGGCGCGCTTTCTGTGGAACTCTCGGCAATTTGCCGCTTGCCGCTTGCCGCGCTTTTTGAAAAACTCTCGGTGTTCTATGGCGTTGGAGAAATAAGCCAAAATGAAGCCGCTGACATTCGCAGTCAACTGGAAACGCAGGCGCAAAAATACGAGATCAAAACAGAGGAGACGGAGGTTGCTCTCGCGCTTATCCGCAAAGATGGGTTTAACAAAGAAGGACAGGGTAAGGCATCGTTCTATGTTACCGAGATTCAATATCGCGCCGATAAAGAGGGCTTGCTTTCACGCTATGAGGTTTGGCACAAAGCAAATAAGCCAAAACAGGGCCAGCTTAATTTCGGCTTTCATTATTCGCCGTACAATTTTGACTCAAGTCCCGAACAGGACTTTTTCAATCGTATGCTTGGAGCAATTGAGCAAAATCCGGGAGATGTTGAAGACATCTATTTTACTGGTGCTATGGATGACCCAGAAAAAACCGATTTTCTTTTTGAGTATCAGGACAAGGTTGGTAAATGGCACAACTATGCGCCTGACTTTCTGATTCGCAAAAAAGACGGTAAGATACTCATTGTGGAAGTAAAAGGAGAGGACCGACTTGATGCCGAGAAGACCTTGATAAAAGAAACCGCTATGCGAGAAGTTGAAGGAGTAAACGCGCAAAATGTAAAATACGAAATTGTTTCCGCCGACCGCGACCATATCAAATTTAGCGACCTAGAAAACATTAAAAAACTTGTGTATGGCAAAGCAAAATAAGACAAGAGACTGGAAGTTAAAAGTGGAACCCCCGAAAGGACGCCCCTTGCTTTACTGGGTAGGCAAACAACCGCTTGAGTATGTCAAAGGTTTCCCGGCGCGGCTGACCGAGGTTTTTGACCCGGCGAAAACTGGCGTGACGCACAAGATACCGAGCTTCAAAAATCTTCAAAGCGATTGGCAAAACCTGCTTTTTCACGGCGACAATAAAGAGGTGCTGGCCACGCTTTTGGAAAACGGTTTTCGCGGCAAGGTGGATTTGGTTTATATTGACCCGCCGTTTGATAGCGGCGCAAACTATGTGCGCAAAGCCGAACTGCGTGGTGTCAAGAGCGATAAGCTGGAGGGCGCGGACTACACGCCGATGGAGCAGACAATGTATTTTGACATTTGGAGGAACGACAGTTACTTGCAGTGGATGTATGAGCGGCTTCAGCTGTTGAAGGAACTTTTGTCAGAAACAGGAAGCATTTATGTTCATTGTGATTGGCATAAGAATGCCTTTATACGGGTAATACTTGATGAGGTTTTTGGTGAGAACAATTTAAGAAATGAAATTATATGGCACTACCACGATAAGTTTGCTACAGGAGGCAAATCTCTTGATAAAAACCACGACACAATCTATCACTACTCAAAGTCCCCCAACTTTACTGGAAATGAGGTGCGGATAGATAAAGAAGAAACCACGCGACGAGCTTTAAGAAAGAAGGTTGATGGCAAGACCATCAATGTCTTGGACGATAGTGGAAATAAAATCTATGGCGAGTTTACAGATAAAAGTATTGATGATGTATGGGATATAGGAAGAACCATATCCAAAAATGAATATGTTGATTATCCAACGCAGAAAAAAGAAGAACTGCTTGAGCGAATAGTGAGATATGGTTCAAATGAGAATGATATTGTGGCGGATGTCTTTATGGGTTCTGGCACTACACAGGCAGTGGCGCAGAAATTGGGACGGCGGTGGATTGGATGCGATATCAACAAAGGCGCGATCCAAACGACGGGGAAACGATTGCAAAAAGTTATTAACGAGCAGTTGAAGGGAAAAGAAAAACAAAAGTACCCGTCATTCGCCGCCTATCAGGTGAACGATTACGATTTGCAGATTTTGCGCACCGAGGCGGTGGAATTGGCGGTGGAGCAGATTGGTATTGAACGGCGAAAGACGGACCCATTCTTTGACGGACTTTTGGGCAAGGAACTGGCAAAAATTATTGACTTCAACCATCCACTAACCTTGCTTGACTTGCAGCTGGTGGAGGACGAACTGAAAAAGCGTCCAGATGAGGAGCGGAATGTTGTTTTAGTTTGTCTCGGAAAAGAACTGGCTTCTGACGGGTGGATTGAAGCATGGAACAAAAAGCATCCAGTCAACAAAATCCGTGTCATTGAACTTCGTACTGATAAAAAATACGGCAAGTTTTTGACACACCAACCGGACATCGCCAAAGTGGACATTGAGCGCAAGGGCGGGAAGGTGATTATTGACATCAAAGACTTCATTTCGCCGACCATTGTTGAACGATTAAATGACGGCGGTATATTCAAGGTGAAAATACCGGATTTTCGCGCCATGATTGATACGGTGCTCATTGATACCAACTACGATGGCAAGACCTTTCGCGTGGCGTTCGCGGATGTTCCGGAGAAAAAATCCGATTATATCACCGGCCATTACGAGCTGAATATTCCGAAAGGCAAAACAACCGTCGCTGTCAAAATTATTGATATGCTCGGCGAGGAGGTTTTGGTCACAAAGTCACTGTAGCTGTCTAGAGCCCCTACTTTTTCATTTTATAGTAGATACGCTTAACGAATAGCGCACACGAATGGGGGACACCCCTCTATTTCTTGTGTCAAGATTATCCACACCAAATGTTTGATTCCTTTACACACATAGGGTAGGATGACGGTATGAGTACAAAATACGCACACTGTATAAAAGCGCTCCGGATGAAGCGCGGTCTTTCACAGCTAGAGGTAGCTAAGAAGCTTGGTATGTCCCGACCTTCGTATATCGCAGTGGAGCAGGGGAAAAAGGAGCTTACGGTGAGTGAGTTTGAAAAGCTTCCCGGAATTCTTGGTGTTTCGCGCGAGGAACTTGAGGGTGGAGAAACTCCAAACTATGAGAAGTACAGGCAGATGATTCTTGCCTTCCTGCGGTTAAACAAAGATATAACTAAAACCAAATTGGCGAAACTCCTTTATTTCGCTGATTTTGGGTGGTACTACTTCCACCTTGAAAGCATGAGCGGTATGCAATACAGGAAAATACAGTATGGCCCGGTTGCGGATACCTATTTCCGCCTTATTGACGAGATGTCTGATGCGGGTGAGATTGCGATTCTGCAAACAGAGCAAGGAGGAATGCTGGTGTCCCAAACCCGTGGAGGGGCAAAGGCCGCTCTGTCAGATTTGTCCAAAGAGGAATCAAACTTGATAGAAAAAATCAACGAGAAGTGGAAAGGTAAAAGGACAGCGGACATCGTCTCGTTCACGCACAAGCAATTTCCCTATCTGTACGCACGGGATAATGAAATTGTGTCGTACAATCTCTTTACTCAAGAAAATCCGGATGAAATATTCTAGCGTATGAAGTACGAAGTTGTTTTTGAACCTTTTACCGAGAGGCATTTTATACGGACTTTTGCCAAAAAGTATAAAGGTGCTTGGACTATCACGCTACAAACGATAACCGAAGAATTCGAACAGGTTGACTTGTTGTTTCTTAAGAATACAGCCGAGACCATTGTTGATTCGGCCGACATAAAGATTTGCAAAACGGAATTCAAGATTGCTGGAACGCAGGTTTCGCGGCATGCATCAGGACATAGGTGCATTATCGCCGTGCATAAAAATACGGCTGTCGTCCGCGTACTTCTTGCGTATCACAAGAATGACTTGAGAGGAGTAAACGAAACCGCGAGTTGGAAAGCTTTAGTAAACCCAGCACCTTGACCACAGGGCGTTATACCCTGTGGCAAGGAAACCCC
>CAYHOU010000093.1:0-3931 GCA_964358195.1 uncultured Candidatus Saccharibacteria bacterium
AGTGGCGGTTCTTATTCTCCCTTACTAAAGGGAGCACTGGAATAGTCGTAGACTGTGCTTTCTTAAGCAGGAGGGATGTCTCTTTGAAATAAAAAAGGCTGCGGAATTGCTTCCGCCGCCTGTCTTGAAATTCTGAGAGTGTCGCGATTGACTTTTCACTTTGCCATGGCCAGTTTCTCTGACGGTCGTGTTTTCCAAAAGATTTGAAAATCCGCCTCCAGCGTTACCATCTCATTTTCAATTTTCCTCAACGTAAAATGTCTATGGTTGAGAAATTTCGCCACAAACTCAAGGAACCACTGATTTTGCAGGTCCAAAGTGAATGTTTGGAGACTTTCTTGGTCGCTGTCAACGCCCCTCATGTCCATGGTGACAAGATAAGTCCAGTCCTTTTTCCCGTGACTGACGGAGAGCAACCTCCACTCCCTAGGAACATAAATAGTAACTGCATGAAGACGCAGTTCTTTGCCGTCAAAGCTTGTGCCAACTGGTACTATGTTAAGTGCCCGTGCCGTGGGAACTCTGTACTCCGGTTCGGATGCTTCACTCGTTGTATTAGTAGTGCCAGCGCGTGCGGTTGCGGTAGCGTAGGTGAGCGTGGTTAGGACAAGGATAAGGACAGTCAAAACAGTTTTCTTCATAGGATTTAGTCGGATATATTTGGTGTGCGCTGTAACTGATAGCAAAATTCTCCCGCACTAATTTTGGAGGGAGCATTGCCAAAGCTAACAGTACAGTATTGTTTAAGACTGTCAAGGTTAAACTCAACCAAATTTTAGGCTATACTTGGTTCATGAAAGATACGATTTACACGTTCAGAATCATGGTAGAAAAGGACGGCAAAGGCTATCACGGCTTTGTGCCGACGCTTAAGGGCGTGCATACATGTGGTCGAACTATAGATGAGACCAAAAGCAATCTCGACGATGCCATCCGTTGCCACATCGAAGGTCTCTTGAAGGATGGAGAGATTGTTCCTAGGGAAGAAGAATCTTTTGAATTTGTTCGCTCTTTTATCGGGAGCAAAGCCTCACTAAAACCAGTATCGCATGCCTAAACTACCGGTCGTTAAGGCGCGGGAGTTGTTCCGCGCCTTAAAAAAGCTCGGCTTCCGTGTATCTCACTTTACTGGTGGCCATGCTCAACTTAAGACTGACAACAATAAGCGAGTTACGGTTCCAATGCATAGCGGTAAGGAGATAACACCAAAGACCTTGAAATCCATTCTTAAAGATGCAGAATTGTCTGTTGAAGAGTTTATTCGTCTGCTACGCAAATAACATGGCACAGCCTCAGACTTTCATCTTCGCCGGTCCCAGTGGTTCCGGCAAAGGAACGCAGGTTGACCTCCTGAAGCAGTATCTCGCGAAAAAGACGCCGGAGATTCCACAGTTTTCGTCGTATACCGGCGATGGGTTTCGGAGTCTTATGAACGGCACGACACTCGCCTCTCATCTCGCCAAAGAAATTCAGGAGGCGGGAGGTTTACAGCCGGAGTTTCTCGCGATTTGGATTTGGGCGGGGAATCTTGTCGCGAACATTACCGGAAAAGAGCATCTCTTCATAGACGGCTCTCCTCGCAAGCCGGCTGAAGCAATCGTGCTTGATTCGGCGATACAATTTTTCAAGCGAAGTCCGGTGCATCTCATTTTAGTGAACGTTCCCCCCGCCGAAGCCAAACGGCGATTGCTTCTTCGCGCCCGCCACGACGATAGCACGGCAGAAATTGACCGCAGGCTTTCGTGGTATACGACCGAAGTGCTTCCCGCTGCTCAGTATCTCAAAGCGCGGGAAGGGTATGTATTTCACGATATTAATGGGGAGCAGAGCCCGGAGGAAGTACACGAAGCGATTAAGAAATCGCTGAAGTATGAAGTATGATTTAGGATTTATGAATATGCATTTCACTCTCATATTTTTTCTTCTCTTATAGGACATACGCATTTTCTGTCATTCCCGTGAAAACGGGAATCCAGAGTATGCGGTCTAGCCCTGGATTCCCGCCTACGCGGGAATGACACTCCTAAAAATGAGTTTTGCGTAAGTCCTATCATAAATCATAAATCATAAATCTTAAATCTTTAATCTCGCATTCTTATGCGTTCCCCAACAATTATTTCATTAGGCGGTTCCATCGTCGTTCCCGACGGTATTGACACGGCGTTCGTTTCGGCATTCCGCGCGCTTATACAAGAGCGGATGACACGCGGCGAATCGTTTGTCGTGATTGTCGGAGGTGGGAAGGTGTGCCGAAGGTATCAGGCTGCCGCAGGAGAACTCGGCGTTACGGGGAAAGACCCGCTTGACTGGGTCGGTATCTTCGCGACGCGGCTGAACGCGGAGCTTGTCCGCGTCACGTTTGGCGATATCGCGCACCAAGAACTCGTGCTCGACCCCACCGTCTTATCCTCGGTGTCCGCGTCGCTCGCTATCGGAGCTGGCTGGAAGCCGGGGCATAGCACCGATTTTGACGCAATCCTTATGGCGGAGAGTTCCGGAGCGAAACGAATCATCAATCTTTCCAATATTGACTATGTTTACGACAAAGACCCGAGAAGATTTCCCGACGCGCGGAAAATTGAGCGGGTGACGTGGAAAGAGTTCCGCGCGCTGCTTCCCGAGCCGGCTGCGTGGGTGCCGGGGCTGAATGCGCCATTTGACCCCGTGGCCGCGAAGCGCGCGAGCGAACTCTCGCTTGAAATCGCGATTATGAACGGCAACAATTTGGAACACCTCAAAAACTATCTGGAGGGAAAGGAGTTTATGGGGACAGTAATTTCTTAGAAATAATATCGAATTTCTAATACCTAATATCTAAAAATATCGAATACCTAATATAAAAGAAGAAACTTGAGAGTCTGGGTTCTTAGTTTGGTATTGTATATTTTCTATTTTTCGAGATTCGAAATTAGATATTCGATATTTTAAAATCTTTATCTATGCCAATTACCATAAAGACAGCCACTGAGATAAAGATTTTGCGGGAGGGAGGCAAACGGCTCGCGGAAGTCCTGCGTACTGTCGCGGCTGAAGTGAAGGCGGGGGTTTCCATCCGCGCGCTAAACGACCTTGCCGAAAAGCTCATCACCGAGAAGGGGGATACCCCTTCATTTTTAGGCTATTCGCCAAGCGGAGCGAAACGCGCCTTTCCTGCGGCGTTATGCGTTTCCATAAATGACGAAGTGGTGCACGGCATTCCGAATGAAACCGAAAAGTTTTTGAGAGAAGGCGATATTGTGACGCTTGACGCGGGGCTTGTGCATCAGGGACTCTTTACCGACAGTGCGCTCACGGTGGGGGTGGGGAAGATAGACGCGCACGCGAAGAAGCTGATTGACGTGACCAAAAAAGCCCTTGCCATCGGCATTAAGGCAGTGCGGGCAGGCGCGACGACGGGAGATATAGGCTACGCGATTGAAAACTATGTCAAAAGTGTGTCATTCCAGCGACGAAGTAGTCGTAGACTGAAGCGGGAATCCAGGAGAAACGGAAATGCTCTGGATTCCCATTTGCATGGGAATGACAGAACAACCTTCGGGATTGTGCGCGAACTCGCGGGGCACGGTGTGGGCTACGCTGTCCACGAAGAACCGTTCGTGCCAAACTTTGGTAAAAAAGGGGAGGGGGTAGTATTAAAAGCCGGCATGGTGATTGCGATTGAGCCGATGCTAAACGGAGGTAGCGCGGGCGTGAAGCTTGACGGTGACGGCTACACCTACCGCACCCGCGACGGTTCCCGTAGCGCGCATTTTGAACATACGGTGGTCGTTACCGAAAACGGCTCGGATATTTTGACTGACTCTTAATTCTCCCTTTGCAAAAGGGAGCACTGCTTTCTTAAGCAGGAGGGATTTAAAATCCTCTGTCATTCCCGCGCTCCCACCCCTCACCCTTCGGGAGCTCCCCTCAGGCAGGGGAGCTGGGGAATCCA
>CAYHOU010000094.1:0-856 GCA_964358195.1 uncultured Candidatus Saccharibacteria bacterium
TATCAAACCGCGACCCCTTTCCCCCGCTCCATTTTTTGAGAAAAACGGGGAATGCGTCTTTGACGCGTTCCCAGTCCGTGCCGAACACTTTCGGCCACGCTGCGTCTTTTATTTCCTCGGAACCCGTTCCGTCTTTACCGAGGACAATGACGTTATCAAAATCAAACACTATGGTAGTAATGTGCATACCTACTTCTTTATCAAAAAATATTTTCCAGTTTCGGCATCTTTTTGCAGGCGCTCGGGAGTATTCCTGAAATATTCGTCAATCGCTTTTTTCGCTCCCGGCCAATTCGGAGAATCATATTCGTCAAAGAGCACTATACCGCCTTTGACCACTCGGGGAAAGAGATGCTCAAGACATGTCTTGTACGATTGGTACAAATCCACATCCAGATGGAGCAGGACGATTCTTTCTATGTTTGCTCCGGCAGAGTATCCTCAAAAAAACCTCTAACAATCCGTATTCGCGAGTCCACGAACTCTTCCCCAAGCCGAAGCTGTACGAGAATGCGGTGGAGCTGTTCGGGGGTAAGCACCCGCCACTCCCCCTTCTTGGGATTTCGGGAGCTTTTGTCTTCAAGGTGAGGTTCGGGGAATCCCTCAAAGGAATCAAAGCCGTACAGTGTTCGTGACGGATTTTCTTCCTTACGAAGAAGACACGCGAGCACCTGAAAGGTGCGAGAGTAACCGACCCCGCACTCCACGATATCACCGGGGAGGTTTTTGATTTTCGCGTGTTGCGCGTGAAAGTAGAGGGCCGGTTTGAAAATCTTTCCAAAATCAAATTGGCGTAGAGAATTGAGGTACAGTTCCTCTGCCGGCCGTACATCGTATCTGAGCCGATTAAGCGCTT
>CAYHOU010000094.1:866-3921 GCA_964358195.1 uncultured Candidatus Saccharibacteria bacterium
GCTTTTTTCAACATAAATCTTTTGGCAAAACTGCGCCGTCACGACCCACCGCCATTTTCCTTTCGCGATGGGGGGGGAATCCGTGGTAAAAGTCGCCAAGAATATCATAGGTAAGGCATGTGTTCTGAAGAAGCGGAGGCTCAAACATAATATCCTTGAGCTCGTTATCGCGTGAAAGTGTAAGCGCTCCGGAATTCTTCCCGCCAGCCGCATCAATGAAGAAGATAAAATTCAAGAGGTATTTTGCGCGAGGATCATCCTTGTTGCTGTCTTTATGAGGTATGACTTCCGCGCCGGCACCCGCGTCGGTCAAAATAAATGAGTAGAGCATAAGGGCTTCCGGCACTCCCGCGAAAGCCGTTACACGTGATGAGATTTCGGAGGAACGGAGATAGTTAAGTAATGCGAGAAGTATCGGATACTGGCCATAGGGATCACAGTATGAAAAGTCGGGAGTTCTGCTATAACCATGGACCCACCCAAAACCAGTATTATAGCTCTTTGCCACTTCGCGCGGAGGTTCAAGATATCGCTTCTTCGGCCAGTTCGCTAGAAATTCTTGATAAAAATCGTTTGAAAAGATATGCTCCATATACGCCCATTTGTGCGCCTTGAAATGTGCCGAAGCGCCTTCAAGATTCGCCGTCAGTTTGGGAACGGTTACGTCTGTATGAATACGCCGTGACCCAAACCGAAGGCGTAACAGACGCCACCGTTTTATCCATGGAGCAAGGGCAATCGCAAGCCGCAACCTTGGATGGAGATTCTGTGTGGCTTGCTCTACATAGCGGGGTGAGAAATCAGTTGCCATTTTTTATAATTAGCGCCGATAGTAGGGAGATAATACCATGAACTATCCCTGTTCTGCCAGTCTCTTTGTAATCGCCTCTTCTTCTGGAAAACGTACGTTTGCATTCCATAAGGCTGAGGCTTGCTTCAAAGTCACTGCTACTTTTATAGGACTTACGCATTTCGTCATTGCGAGGGCTGGAAGCCCGAAGCAATCCAGTGGAAAGCCGCATTTCTCCTAGATTGCTTTGTCACGTTGTTCCTCGCAATGACGGGAAAAGGGTTGAATGCGTAAGTCCTATTTTATTCCGTCTTTACTGCCGTCCATCGCAAACAATTACCTAGTAATTCCGCATTGATGCCTTTCGAGAAAACTCTATTGAAATCGGTTTCTTGCGCATCGTGTATGTGCGGTATTCGGGTGTCATCCTTTGGTGTGGCGAAGATGTCCTGCTTCAAGATGGTACGTGCATCCTTAAGCGTATAGCCTCCCGAAAGGATTCTCTTAAGTTGGAGCAGGCTGTTATACCGCTCTACGGTTTCCAAAGTGATGCCCGTAAAACCACTTGACGTAAGATACCGAGTCAGGGTCGCGGGAGAGAAATAAAAATAGTGATTCGGGTCGTAGTGAAATCTCTTCACGACTTCATTCCCAAATATCTTAATCCTCCAATCGTCTTGGTTGGGCACTTCTCCCAGAAACATCCCCCTTTTTTTTAACGACGCATACACGGCGCGAAGCGCTTTTCGCGGGTTAAAAAAGTGTTCCAGGGAGTGAAAGGTGACGATTAAGTCAAACTCCTCCTTCAAACCAATATCCTCAATGGGTTTGGTGTAGGTGTGGAATCCTAACTTTCTCGCGTACTCCGCGTGGTCGTCATTCAATTCTACTCCTGAAGCCTTCGCGCCGACGGAGGAGAGTTGTTTCAGAAAGTATCCGGAGGATGAACCGAGTTCAAGCACTTTTTTATTCCGTAGATCATATCGTTCCTTAATCCACGCAATGCGATTCTTGGAATCGTTTCGTACGTCCTGCTTCGTAAACAGTTCCTGTGCCGACACGACGGGGAGAGTATCAAGGTCGCGATATTTCTTTTTGTAAAATGTCTCTATCTCTTTCTTCTCTTGTTTGGGTTCAAGAAAAACCAACCCACACTTTTTGCAGCGCAAAACGGTATTCCGTTCAAATCTCGTATACCGAGACATCACCTCGCTAAACGTTGACCCGCACAAATTACACTTCACACGATGATTCATACGGTTCAGTCTGCATTACACACTGACAGCAAAAAATGGCGGCACATTCTATCCTTTTCTGCGTAATTTCTTTTTAATCGGTTCTTCCTCGGGAATCACGCGCTTAACCCCGTCCCCTTTCGCCTCCTCCCACATTCTGATATCGCGCACAAGAAGTTCCAACCCTCTCGGTTCCAAACTCGCCGCTTGGTCGCTTCCCCACATCGTCCTATCCAGCGTAATATGCCGTTCTACCATACTCGCGCCAAGAACCGCGGAGATAACCGACGGGGCGACTCCTTTTTCGTGTCCGCTATACCCGATCGGAATGCCGGGAAAATGTTCCCGCAAGACGGGAATAAGCGAAAGATTGAGATGCTTATCCAAAGCAGGATACGTTGAGACCGTATGGAGAATAATCAGATTATCTTTGCCGAGTACCCGTACCGCCTCTTCCACTTCCTCCATGGTGCTCATACCGGTTGAAATGATGACAGGCCGGCCTTTCGCGCGTATATGTTTCAAGAGTCCGTGGTCAGTGAGACTCGCCGACGCGATTTTATAACAAGGAGGATTGAACTGCTCCAAGAAATCCACGGATTGCTCATCCCACGGCGACGCAAACCAGAGGAGTCCTTTCTCTTGTACATAGCGGTCAATTTCGGCATATTCTTTCTTCCCGAATTCAAGGCCGCGCTTCAAATGTCCGTTCGTGGGTCCAAATGGATTTTCTCGCGGCTTCGCGAGTTCTTCGGGAGTATAGACTACCTCCACGGTGCGCTTCTGGAACTTAACGGCGTCACACCCCGCTTCCTTCGCCGTATCAATCAGTTTCTTCGTGATTTCAAGTGAGCCGTTATGGTTGATGCCTATCTCGGCCACAAAAAAGCACGGATGTCCGTGTCCGACATTTTTGTGGCCAATCTTTACGGTGTTCATAGTACTATTCCATTAGTTAATGAAGTTGTTATAGTATAGGACTTACGCACTTTCTCGTTTCTTGGTGTCATTCCCGTGGAAACGGGAATCC
>CAYHOU010000095.1:0-3908 GCA_964358195.1 uncultured Candidatus Saccharibacteria bacterium
CTCCCCTCTAGCGACGGTCCAATCTCTGACGCAAGTACCGCGCGCATAATCTCCCTCATGATGACCTGCATGACCTTCACGAGTTCATCCGCAGAGCGATTCGCAATGGTGTTAATCGTCTCGCCATAGTAGCGGCCAAACTGCCAAAGGCCCAAACCCTTTTCAATCCAGCCGTCCTGTTTGAATAAACTTACTCTAAAGCTAAGATACTCGGTGTTCTTTACTACATGCGCTACCAACTTATTCGTGCTCCCGATGGGAAGTTCCGTGAGTAGCGCGTATAGACGCGCCGGTTGTGCTAGAATAAAGGCAATAAAAAGTGCAGAACGAATAAACGTCTTCATTTTTCCTTCCCTCGCCGAATGGCGAATTGGTTTGTTTCTGTCAGTGATACGGTTCGGTGACAAAGAACCGCCTATGCTCGGCATATTATCTCACATCGGTAGCGAAAAGTACAGCTTTGAAATAGCCTATGGTGAACGAACAAATAGCAAAAGCGCTGTCGCATCCTTTCTCAAGGCGCCTCGGCCTGTGGTTTAGCGGCGTCAGTATTTACTACTGGGGGTCATGGCTATACGATTATCTTTTCGTTTCGTTTATCCTCTGGAAATACGGAAATATCACGGGGGGCAGTATCGTTATGTTCGCGTCAATGCTGCTCGATTTGGGAACGCTTGTGTTTTATGACTGGTTTAAGAAAGATTGGCTTGCACTTGAAGCATTGAAGGAAACTGAAAATAAGCAGCGTCGGCTCGGAACGGTTATTCAATGGCTTCACGACAAAGGCGCGATAGTGACTATTGTCGTCCTTTCAATACTTACGACTCCGTTTATCGCTACGGCTTTTATGCGGAAAGGGGCAAACCGATACGACGGCATGCAGACCCGCGATGCCATCGTGTTCATTGCAAGCTCGCTTATCAGCAATCTGTATTGGATTGTTATCGTGGGAAGTGGGGTGTCGCTCGCGAAATACGCGTACAATTTATTTATGTAGAACGTACGCGTTTGGTGTCATTCCCGTGACGGAGCAGCAGCGGAGTAGTCGTAGACTATATGGGAATCCAGAGTATGCAGTAATGCTCCGGCCTCCAGCTTTTCTGTCATTATAAAAGGTTACAAGGTTATAGTGGCGGCTCATAATCTATAGTCTCTACGGGAAATACCCTCCAACAAAGGGTGGCGGGCTGACCTTTCAGAATGTACGCAATTTTTTGCCTCCGTTCCATACACGGCTGTCCCACGTGGCTGCTGTAGAGTTCCACGACTGGTTTGTAGAGGACAACAAAGACCTGAACAGAGGCGGTAGCAAAAAGTCTTGGATCCGCTTTACTCTCACATTTTATCGTAAAAACTCTTTTGTTATCCTCCGGTTCCATTGGTGCACTCAATGCAGAACCGCCGTTTGCGTCTAATGGTGCTTTGAAATCTCCTGTTTCGGAACTTGGTTCAGGGCGACAGAAAAAGAATTCATTCAAGCCCTGCGCCACTGTTGTTTGTTGCGCAAAAACTGTCTGCGCGCCAATGAGAGGAGCAAGGAGCGAACTGAACGGGATAAAGAGAGCGGCAAGCGCGAGTTCCATCTAAACATTGTATCAAACTATAACGCATACAAAAAGCCACCCACTGTGAGGGGGGTGGCGTTAGAACGAAGCTTTGCCAGATGCTACGGCGTTACAGTCGGTTCAACCATCGCGCGGTAGAACCGTTGCCTAGCATCAAGCGGCAACCGCACCGTTCGTATCCGCACGGGCAGTTTCTTATCGGAGATTGTCTGAAGCGCACGAGGAATAGAAGTAGATAGAGACGCTTCGCTCCAGCGAGTAAGGCCGCCGGTGTCCTCAATGCGAATACTTTCGTCGTCGGTTGCCTCAAACCGGAGTTCAATTTCGCCGGACAGAAGTTTCGGTATGCCAAGTTTCCGAAACGGTTTCGTAACTGGCGGAGACGGGAGATAGGTAACGAGTTCGCTCCCATCCGCGAGATTAAAGACCTGCTCCGTGCCATTTGTAAGCCAAATGCGGAATTTCCCGAGTATATTGCCCAGAACAAGAGCAGTATCTATATAGAACATGCCGTCCTCTGGATAGATGTTGGGTCCATTAGGATTATATCCGTCAGAGCCATTAATAACTTCCAAAGTGTTGCCGCTCTCATCCTCACGAATGATTTGTACGTGCTGGACTCCAGGAGCAAAGATAGCAACTGCGAGTCGCCATGTTGCGGCTACCACAATGTCCACCTTGTACGCAACTTCTGGAGCAGAAAGTGTGCCCATGGCAGTGCGAGAAATGCTGAAATAATTGTCCACCCCACCGAACACGGAAACAAATGCGTTTCTACCTCCACTCGGTGTGTCATTCATCCCGTGATACTCAAAGGAAAGCAATCTTCCTTCAAGCGTTGGACCAATCTTTGATGCAAGCACGGTGCGGACAATCTCACGCATGATGGTCTGCATTGCCTTCACTAACTCGTCTGCGGAGCGTTGTGCAATGTTGTTAATCGGCTCACCGTAGTATTTGGTAAACTGCCACAAGCCGAGTTGCCGTTCATATTCTCCATTGCTTTTGCGCAGAATGAGCGCGAAATCGACCCAGTCCGTATTCTGTACCGCATGCGCCACTATCTTATTCGTGCTCCCAATCGGAAGCTCCAAGAGCGCCGCAAAGACCGAAACCGGCTTCACCGCGAGTAAGGCCAATGTAATCAGAAACCACAATAATCTTTTCAATAGAACCTTTCCTCCCTTTCGGGAACGGTTTGAAGCAGACACACATACCTTCCAAGGCAGGCAGTCAACTTTCGTGTTGTCAAATCTGCGGACATTATACCATACCGGTATAGAAAGCGCAAAATGGCACTCCGAGCCATGCGCAAAACCAAAATCCCAGCGTTTGGTATACTATTGAAATATGATACCGATTCCATTTTCATTGCTAGTTCGCTTATCAGCAATCTGTATTGGATTGTTATCGTGGGAAGTGGGATTTCAATCGTAAAGTTTGTGCTTGCTTTTTTTAATTTTTTCTAATCGCACGCGTTATGCCAGATGAAGCATTTAGTTCTATTGACCTCGTGGCTCAATGCCTGATTGACGAGCCTCGTTCTCAGACATTTGAGAAAGCGATACGAATGGCGGTGAAAACGGGGGATCGCGTATTGGATGTCGGAACCGGTTCCGGCCTTATGGCTATGTTTGCGTCCCGCGCTGGAGCAAAAAGCGTTTTGGCTATTGAATTTGACCCTTATGTCGCCGAGGTTGCACGAAAAAATATTGAAAAAAATGGACTGTCCAAAAACATTACGCTTGTGGAAGGGGACGGACGAAATTATGTTTTTCCGAAAAACACGCAGTTTGATGTTGTCGTTATGGAGATGCTCACAACCAGTATGGTTGATGAATTTCAGGTGCAGGCCGTGAATAATCTTCATAGGCAAAAAGTCGTTTCTCCCGCCACGATTTTCGTACCGACGCGACAGCAAACGTTCATTGAACTGACAAATAAGGATTTTTCACTATACGGTTTTGAATTCAAAATGGTTCAGCATCTTTGGAACAATCTTTCGGAGAATCAGAAGTATCGCTTATTCAGTAAAAGAACGTTACTAAGCGAGGTGTCTTTCGGCGTGGAAAACAACGAGCAATTTGAGAAAACACTTTCTATTATCCCGACAGCAACAGGTGTGGTTAATAGCATTCGCCTTTCGGGCGAAACCGCTTTTTTTGGCGGTATCACGCTGTGCGACACCGAAACGTTTGATGCTCCTGTTATCGTACCTATTAGCGAAGTTGCGGTCTCTGCTGGCTCCGCGGTCACCGTGACCATTCGTTATCGGTTCGGTTCCGGCTATCGCCATTTTCTTGCGGAAATTCAGTAACAAATAACATATGAAAACCCCTCTAT
>CAYHOU010000096.1:0-3886 GCA_964358195.1 uncultured Candidatus Saccharibacteria bacterium
GGGAAAGGGGTCGCGGTTTGATATCGTGCGTGACGCGCTTACTCATCTCAACTTTCAAGGCGATACGGAAAGGGAAGTAAGCCGGCTCTGCGATGATTTCAACTGGCGCGTACAAGAGGGCATTCTGAAACTCGGGGTTCTGCCGGAAACGCGCGAATTCCTCGTCAAACTCTCAAAACGTTTCCCGATGTTCATAAACAGTGCCACGCCGGTGGCCGCTATGCGCGAAACGCTCGCAAAACTCGGCATCGGGAATGTGTTTACGGAGGTATATGGACAGGAGGGTGGCAAAGAAGAAAGCATCCGCCACGCGATGCGAGCGGTGGGGGAAACCGACCCCGAAAAGACGTTGTTCGTCGGCGATTTGCCTACGGATTTTGAGGCGGCAAAAAAAGTCGGTTGCCGGTTTGTCGGGGCGGCTACCAAACGAAATGGGTGGAAGGAAAGACCACAAGAGTTTCCGGTCGTAACTACCGTGAGCGAACTGCAGTTGTAAATTTTATTACTATGCGCATCTATGCCATCATCCCCGCGCGCGGCGGGTCAAAAGAACTCCCCGGGAAGAATACCCGGCTTCTTAACGGCAAACCGCTTATCGTCTGGACGATAGAGGTCGCTCGCGCCGTACCGGAAATTTCCCGCGTCATTGTAAATACGGATGACCCCGATATTGCTGCGGTTTCAAAGAGTGCTGGCGCGGAGCTGTTTTCCCGGCCGAAAGAACTCGCGGAAGACCTTACGCTGGACTTGCCGGTCTTTGAACATCATCTGACTGAACTAAAAAAAAGCCGTGAACTCCCCGATATGGTTGTTGACCTCCGCGCCACCGCCCCGCTTCGCAACGCCTCACGCATAAAACAAGGGATAGAGCTTCTTACGCGGCTCGGGAAAGAAAAGGCCGATTCGGTTCGCGCCGTTTCAAAAGCGAGTAAGCATCCCTACAAAATGTGGAAGCGGGAAGGAGAATTCATCGTCCCGTTCTTGCAAGAGAGCATAACCCATATGAAAGAGCCGTGGAACGCCGCACGACAGATGCTTCCTGAAGTATTTCAAAACAACGGATGCGTCAACGCATTTTGGTCGGATACCATTCTTGTCAAAAAGTCGCATACGGGGGACCGCATCGCAAGCTTTGTCATGGAAGACTGGGAATCCGTGAATATAGATTCAGAGTTAGATTTTATGATTGCGGAAGAGCTTATGAGAAGACACATAAAAGATACCAATATACTAATTGGTACGAATGAAACGAATAGTGCGAATGAAGCCGCGAATAAGAAAACTGAACTCATTTACCCGGAGCTGTCATTTACCGTCACTGGGCTTTGTTTTGCAGTGCATAATGCGTTAGGTCCCTATGCGCGGGAAAAGCAATATGGAGATTTGTTTGAGGAAAAGTTGAAGGGAAAGTATCTTCCGTATAAGCGTGAACTTCGGATAGGTACGAGTGGAAATGTTCTTGATTTCGTCGTTGATAACAAGATAGCCCTTGAATTCAAGGCCAAACGGACGCTCGTTAAGGACGACTACTACCAGGTGCAGCGATATTTACAGGAATCCGGACTGCGGCTCTGTCTCCTCGTCAACTTCCGAAACAAAGACATAAAGCCGGTAAGAATTGTGCGTGTTGACGGTGTCATTCGCGACGGTCTGCATTAGTATTCTTTATTTGCACTATTCGTTTTATTAGCATGCATTCGTAGATTGGTATCTCATATTTATGAAGGTTAAAATCATTGGAGCAGGTTCCATAGGTAATCACTTGGCCCAGGCATCGCGACGGATGGGATGGGATGTGACTATCGTGGATGTTGACGAAAAAGCGCTTTTGCGCACCAAGAACGATATTTACCCAACGCGGTACGGTGCGTGGGACAATGCAATCAGACTTGCTACTCCCGATAACGTGAAAAAGGGCGGTTTCGATATCATCATGATAGGTACGCCCCCGCATGTTCGAATGCCCAGTGCGCTTGAAGCGCTCAAGGAACAACCAAGATTGCTTCAGCTTGAAAAACCACTCTCAATGCCGTTTGACAAAGGACTCCGGACATTTCTTAAAGCATACCGAGCGCAGAGGAAGACAAAAGTCGTGGTTGGATATGACCACGCGATTTCAAAGTCAATCGCCAGAGTCGTCGAACTCTTAAAGGAGGTAAGAATAGGTGAAGTACTTACGCTAGACGTTGAGTTTCGCGAGCACTGGCAGGGTATTTTCAAGGCGCATCCGTGGCTCAAGGGTCCGCAGGATTCATATCTCGGTTACTGGAGGCGGGGAGGCGGGGCCTCTGGCGAACACTCGCACGGACTGCATCTTTTTCAGTATCTCGCGAAAGAGGCGGGACTCGGTACTCCGAAAAAGGTGGCGGCAGTGTTGAAGGAAGAAAAAAAAGGAAAGGCGGAGTATGATTCCGTTGTTGCGTTTACCTTTGAACTTTCAAGCGGAAAAGTGGGGCGGGTGGTGCAGGATGTCATAACTCTTCCCACGCGAAAGTGGATACGCGCGCAGGGAAGCCACGGATTTATCGAGTGGTTCTGCAACGGCCACGCGACCGGTGACTTGGTACGCTTTGCGTCAAAGGGCGGAAAAGTACATGAAGAGGTGTTCGCCAAGAAGCGCCCGGATGATTTTTACGAGGAAATGCTCCATATACAGGCGATTCTTGATAAAAAAATAAAGGTGGCAGATTCTCCGATTTCGCTCCAAAGCGGGGTATCGGTCGTAGAGGTTCTCGAAACGACGTGGAAGAACCCGTCCCAATCGCTTCAGCTAATCAAGAACATATAACCGATGCCTCCGATTTTCTTGTTTTTGCTCTTCATGATTCCTGGGACAGTACTTCTCGGATTCTATGATGTTGGGACGAAGAAACTTCTTGGAAAAGGTATAAGCGAGCAGACCTTGCTCGGTGTTGGATTTTCCGGGGCGGGACTTGTCTTTCTGATTGCGCTTTTTTTCTTCGGCACTCCGTCCATCGCTCCTGCATTCCTCAATACATTCATTGTGGCGACCGCACTCACTATCTTCGGACAGTTCGCGTGGTACCGCGCGTTTAGTTATGGGGCAGTGTCCTTTATTGCTCCACTTCGTGTTCTTACGCCAATTATTATCGTCTTTACCGGTTCTCTTTTTCTTGGAGAAGTACCCTCACAAAACGGTCTCTTTGGCATCGCACTCACGATACTCGGACTCCTACTTCTTCTTGGGGCACAAGGAGGGTCATTTCTCTCCTCATTCAAGGAATCGCTCAAAAGTTCAGGATTTCTCTGGGGAATGTTTGCCGTGCTCGCGTTTTCCATTTCATTTCCATTGGATAAAAGAGCAATACTCGCTTCATCAACACTCTTTTATTCTGCGATGCTGTACATTGCTACCGGAGCAGGGAGCATCCTTCTTTCGTTTTTGGTTGATAAAGCGAAAACCGTCGACGGGCTACGGGAGGTGTTGCGGAATCGAAACATCGTGCTCCTGTGGATTCTCTTTCTCGCCACTGGAGGATTTTTGGTGAACCACGCGCTCAATTTCACGCTTGCCGTCTACGCGGCGAGCGTGAAGCGTCTGCAGGCGCTCTGGAGCGTTGTTCTTTCAGGGGCGTTCCTGAAGGAGGGGAACATTTCGCGGAAAGTATTCGCGACGCTTATGATGCTTGCCGGTATTGCCGTAACCGTAGTGTTTGGATAACGCAGAAAGAGTCGGCGCATAACCTCTTTTTCGTATTTTGAGTTATAGTTATACAACTAAACGCATGCCCTTATGCCCGTATATGACTTCAACAACCTCTTCATCTTTGAGATGGCGAACAACCATCAAGGTAGTCTCGCGCACGGAAAACGCATCATAGAGGAGGTTGCGAAAGTGGCGAAAGAGTTCGGCGTCCGTGCCGCC
>CAYHOU010000097.1:0-3843 GCA_964358195.1 uncultured Candidatus Saccharibacteria bacterium
CTAACTATGAACGAAAAACTTCGGATTCTGATATTTGACCATAACGCATCACACGAACACGTTGCAGCGGAGGGACAGCTCGCCGGAGATTGCAAAGTTGTTACGGTCTTTGATGACCCGGACAACCTTATCTCGTGCGTGCAAACAGTTGGAGACGAGTATGACAGCGCTCTACTCATCCTTGCGGAAAGCGACTTTGCACGGAGGGGAGACGTCCTCGTAATCACTGGAAAGCCGGCGCTTATGTTGCGAGCACTTGAAGACGCTCGCATTCCCACGCTCCCCCTTTCTCTCAACATCCTTCTTCGTGAACCCGTTCGATTTTTCAGTATGTACTACAGAGAGACCCACGAACCGAGACCGGCCACACCGATAAGCCCTGACGAATTGGTGGGATGTTCGGAAGGTACTTTCGGACGATTGTATCTTAGCCGTAACTGGCGAGAAATCTTACGAATACTCCGCACAGCTACAAGAGTATAGCCTTGTACACTTCCCCGTCGCGTTCCCAGTCTGGAACGCGACGTTATTTTTTACAACTTAATGACTTCCTCCCACGGCAAGCCTTTCTTTCCGAAATGACCGTAGGCCGCGGTTTGTTGATACCATGGCTTGCGCAAATCAAGTCGTTCAATAATCGCGAGTGGACGAAAATCAAAATGCTTTTTCACGAGCGAGGCGAGATTTTTTCCTTTTTCATCAATCGCGTGGACCATAAGCGGGTCAATGTGGCCAATGGCGTATGCAACCGATACAAGACACTCTTTCGCGTAGCCATTCGCAACGATATTCTTCGCTACGAACCGGCACATATACGCGGCGGAACGGTCTACTTTCGTAAGGTCCTTCCCAGAAAACGCTCCTCCCCCGTGGCAGATAAGTCCGCCGTAGGTATCCACCATAATTTTCCTGCCGGTGAGTCCCGCGTCCGCCTCAAAACCTCCTTGCACGAAACTCCCTGTTGGATTGACGAGCACTTCAACACCTTTAAGCGAGCCGACAATCGGAGCGATAATTTTCTTCGTCACCGTCTCCGTCACCTCGTCGTGTCCGACGCTCTTGTCGTGCTGGGTAGAGACAAGCGCGGTGGCAATCTTGTTGTCAAGAATGGTGATTTGCGTCTTGCCGTCCGGCTTCAGCCATTTAATCTCTTTCTTTTCTCGCGCCTCTTGAAGTCTTCGTGCCATCTTATGTACCAAGACGACACCCGTCGGCAAAAATTCGGGGGTTTCTTTCGTGGCGAAGCCGTACATAATACCTTGGTCGCCCGCGCCTCCGGTATTCACGCCCTGCGCGATGTCCGGCGATTGCTGGACAATAAAGACCTGAATATCTAGAGGTTTGGTGTAACCGATAGCGCGATAGACTTTCGCGGCAATACCTTTATAGTCAATTTTCGCTTTCGTGGTAACTTCACCGCCGAGAACAAGATGTCCGTGGCTCCCGAAGGTTTCCACCGCGACACGGCTCATCGGGTCTTGCCGCATACATTCGTCTAAAATGGCATCCGAAATCTGGTCACACACCTTGTCGGGGTGACCACTCGTAACACTTTCTACCGTATATGTTTTGCGGTCGTGTATGTGCATGATTGATTTTTAAGGAGCGCAGCGACTATAAGAATCACCACCGAGCACTAACTTTTGAAGCCGAAAAAGTTAGTGCTCGGTAATGAAAAATATACTTCACTTCGTTCCGTTATTTTTCTATTAAAAAATCTTCCCGCTAGGAAGAATTTTGACTGTTATCCTTCCCCGTTCGGGGCTGGGTTGGCACAGCACTCGTGAGAGCCAGTTGCCGGAGGATCATTGAGCCAGTGCTCTCCCCTCACTCTTGATATGCACCGAGCACTTTTCGTAAGGTGCTTGGTCGTTATTCAGTTGTACCCCTCATCCGCTTCGCGGTCGGGCGACGTCGTTTGACGTATAGCCGACATGATACACAACCGCTGAAAAACACGCAATGTTATATACCACTTGACCCCCGCAGGACAAGGAGTAGGATACTTCCCAGCTGTTTTGACGAATCGGGAATGCTTCCCGGAGTGCTCTTTACGGCATACAGACAAACTCCCGTACAACCCTGCCCCAACCTATGAAGAAATTGTTCGGTTTCCTCTTCCTCTTCACCCTCTCCGCTTTCGTACGGACATTAGCGGAAGAAACCGTGTTCATCCCCACCCCCGGATTAACTCCCGGCCAGACTATGCACTTTGAATTCCGGCCCGCGTCGCCAGACGTCCAAGTCGTCGGGGTTATTGTGGTCTTCAAGCGCGTCCCTCCAAAGAAGGAAGAGCGGGCTCCGCAAAAAGACCCGCCGGCAGTGATTCCGCTCCGGAAACTGGAGCAGACGGCTTTTTGGGAAAAGCCGTCGGGCAAACTCGGTATATTTGAGTTCAAAATTGGCAAACCGGTCACCAAGAGTACGTTCGCCAGCCCACCGCTTCTCGCCGTCCTGAGCCGGAAGTTCTAGGCAAGGGAAGCCTATAAACGACGAAGTCGCGCCACAGAGAGACTGTTTGCTCTGTGGCGCTTCCTTTTTATATTTTTAGTTTTACCGCTCCTTGCCGAAGAATTCTTGGAGTTCCGGAAAGCAGCGACACGAGTGTTGACGGTTTTCCTGACATTTTTCTTCCCGCGCCGACATACATATTCACGTCAGTACCAAAATACTTTTTTGCTTCCGCGATGGTTGTTGCGGGTTTTTTCCCTCCCGGATTCGCGCTTGGCGCGAGAAGCGGACCAGTTTCCTTGAGTAGTGTCTGAAGCTGTTTTGACTTTGGCAAACGAAACGCGAGTGTGCCCGTGCCAAGATGCAGATACAAGAAATCTCCTGCCTTGCACGACAAGACAACACTCACGGGGCCCGGCCAGACCTGATGAAGAAACGCGAGATTTTTTCTGGTTAGTGTAATTCCGAATTCGCGAAGACGTTCAAGGCTGTCAATCAGAATTATGAATGGCTTCTTCGCGCTTTCCCGACGTAGACGATACAGGCGCGTGGCCGCTTCGCGGTCAAGCACCTTTGCGACGATACCATAAATGGTATCGGTCGGGATAACGGCTATGCCACCACGGTTAAGAACAGCAATGAGACGCGGGTTTTGCATAGCGCATCGCCTCCTGCCTCCTCCCCTCTTTAGAGGGGAGGATTGAGGTGGGGTGTTTCGTAGTTCGTATTATGTATTACTTCGCGGAAAATGTCCCGCCCACTCCCTCAACAAGCACATCCTCGCGATAGTTGAACGCCGGGTCGCCAATGTCTTTATAGAGCACGATTGTGTACGTCGCGCCCGCGACTGTCGGCCGTAAAAGTTCAATCACGCTGTTATTCTCACCAGTGAATACTTTGTGTGCTCCGAGAATGTTGCCGACTTTGCCGTCCTTCATTTCCCGAACGGCAGCCCAGACCGGTTCCGTCACGCCCATAACGGAAACAGCCGCGCTGTCGCCTGCCGGCTGGTCAACCACCTTGAGTGTAAGCGCGCTTGGAGATATCACTGGCGTAACGACTGAAGACACTGGCGTTGCCGCGGCTTTTGCCTCTCCCGCCGGTTCTTTTTTCGCGCTTGCATCGAGGACAGCATTGCCCATACCGGTGCTCTCAAGTACCGCGGCGGTTGTGTCGGGAGCGGAAGTCGGGAAGCGACGCGCTTGCCAGAAGACGCCTGCCGCAAACCCGACGAGCAGACCGATAATGAGGGCGGTGATAATTTTTGCCGACGGATTGCCGTTTGTAGGCTCCATATAAATAGAATTATGAATAACGAATTAAGAATTATGGGTGTATTGTAAACAGTGGCGCCTCTTTGAACATCTTTACTTCAAGTCTCTAGTGTGGCAT
>CAYHOU010000098.1:0-3819 GCA_964358195.1 uncultured Candidatus Saccharibacteria bacterium
GATTGAATGTCCTTAAGAAAATATGAGTAGACGGGTGCTTGTTTTCCACGGCCAGATAGTATATAGTATCGGCCATGGTAGTCCGAATGCGGGCAACGAAATCACACCGAAATAACCGACGCTCACACTTTAAGCTTGTGGCGCCGCGTTTTTCTGTGTGCGATTCGTGCCAAAAACCGCGTCCTTCGCATAGCGTCTGCACTCACTGCGGGAAATATCGTGGTCGGATTATCGTGGACGTACAGGCGAGAATAGACAAGAAACTTAAGAAGCAGAAGGAAAAAGTAAAAGCCAATCATTAATCTTTAATCCTTTATCCTTAACAGAGACCATACAGTATCTTAGTTAAGGATTAAGGATGAAGGATTAGCGGTTCTTTCTCTCTATGGCCAATCGGCACCTTGCAAGATCAATTGTTCTCCAAACCCTCTACGAGTGGGATTTTCGGAAACTCTCACCTGAATTGGCGCTTGGTCTCCTTAAGCGCAATATACTAGAGTTCGCGCCCGGTCTATCCGACTCGGCTTTCTTGGACGAGCTTCTCGCGAATATCCTTTCAAAAAAAGGCGACTTGGACAAAATTATAGAAAAAGCCGCTCCCGACTGGCCGATTGATAGAATATCCACCATAGACCGCAACGTGCTACGACTCGGACTTTTTGAGCTTCTCTTTTCCGATAAAGAAGAAGTGCCCGCAAAGGTGGCCATTAATGAGGCGATTGAACTCGCCAAAACGTTCGGCGGGGAGAACAGCGGAAAGTTCGTGAATGGCGTGCTCGGTTCCATCTACAAAGAAATCGGCGAGCCGGGTAAGGACGCGGCCCCTCGGAAAAAGAAAGAAGAGGTGCCGTTTGATAAAATGCCCATCAAAAAACTCGGCGGTGCGGTGGTATACGCGAAGGACGGGAAGGATGTGTATCTCGCGCTCGTGCATGACATCTTCGGACATTGGACACTGTCGAAAGGGAAGATAGGGGACAATCCGGATATTGTCGACGAAACCGTTGAGGAAGGAACCATTCGAGAGATAAAAGAAGAGATTGGCGTGGATATCGCAATCAAGGCCGACCTCGGAAGCAATGAATATGTCGCGTCCGACCCCGAGAAAGGGAAACTCCGGAAGCAGGTACACTATTTTCTCGGCGAAGCGAAGTTTGTTCCCTTAAAGCTTGAGAAAAAAGGTGGACTTGATGACGCCAAATGGTTCAAACTCGCGGATATTCTTGAGCTCAATTTCTATGAGGATATTTTGCCGATAGTGACAAAGGCGATTAATTTATTATTAAAAAAGTAATTTCGAATATCTAATTTCGAATTTCGAAAAATACCAAATACTCAATATATAATTATTCCTCCTTTTTAAAGGAGGTGCCCGAGTCTTCGAGGGCGGAGGATTTAAAGATATTTTCGATATTCGACATTCGGGATTCGGTGTTGCTAAATTACATGAGTACAGATTTCAGCGACTTTGAGAAAAAAACCGGTATTGCGTTTACCGATAAGAACTTGTTAAGAACCGCCTTCACCCACCGTTCGTACCTGAACGAAAATCGCAAGAGCGGAATGGAGCATAACGAGCGCCTTGAATTCCTGGGTGACGCGGTACTTGAACTGATTGTTACCGAGTATCTCTACGCCAAATATCCCGAGAAGAACGAAGGCGACCTCACGTCGTACCGCTCCGCGCTCGTAAACGCCGTCACGCTCGCGGGCGTGGCGGAGGGGCTTGGTATGAACGAACATCTTCTTCTTTCGCGCGGGGAAACCAAAGATACTGGCCGTGCTCGGCAGGTGATACTCGCGAACGCGATTGAAGCCTATATCGGCGCGCTGTATTTGGACCAAGGCTATGAGACGACCAAGCGATTTGTCTCAAAGTACGTTTTTAAACTCGTTGACGATATCGTTTCCAAAAAAATGTGGCTTGACGCGAAAAGCCATTTTCAGGAGATGGCACAGGAAGTTGTCGGCGTGACCCCGTCATACGAAACGGTTAAGCAAATCGGCCCCGACCACGATAAGCATTTTACGGTCGCGGTTTTTCTTGGTAAAGAACGTGTCGCGGAAGGGAGCGGGAAGTCAAAGCAGGAGGCCGAGCAATCGGCGGCGAAAGCTGGGCTTGAAGCCAAGAAGTGGGAATAAACTTCGTGTGCCTCCACCTCCGTCATTAATCAATCTTCGCAAGCAGAACCTATCGGTTCTACTTGCGAAGATTGCTGGAAGTGAGAAAATGGAAGTGTGGAGAAAAAGCAAACAAAGCGAAGATATCGAACCAAGAGGATATATAGCCCTATCAAGCAGAGAATTTTGTTACTCCTTCAAGCGGGTGTTGCTTTGAGTTTTGCGGGTACCGTTGGAAGACAAATCCGCATCCTTGGAGAGGTGGCAAATGAGTGGAAGGATGTTGACCGAAATTATCTCAAACAAATCATCCGGGAGTTTTACAACGACCGGCTCGTCAGCGAACAGGAGAACGCGGACGGAACGAAAACTATCGTACTCACTGAAAAGGGGAAACGACGGGCGGTCACCTTCAATTTCGGCTCAATGAAAATTAAGCAGCCAGAGCGTTGGGACGGGCGATGGCACATTGTCATTTTTGATATACCGGAAAAGTATAAAATTGCGCGCATTTCGCTTCGGGACAAATTACTTGGACTTAGTTTCTTTCAATATCAGAAGTCAGTTTATATCTATCCCTATCCCTGCCAGAACGAAGTTGATTTCGTTGTTGAATTTTTTGAAGTACGGCGGTACGTCCGTTACGGTATTCTTACGGAGATTACGAATGAAGCGGAACTTCTCCTTCGTTTCAACCTCAAGAAACCGATAGCATCGTAGCTTTCGTAAGTAGCACCTATCGGCGCTACTTACGAAGATAGACTTGCTGTTTTTTGTGTTTGCGGTAGTGTTGATTTTGGTGGCGGTGCGGACGACTGTTTCGTTTGCCAAATAGTTCACCACGACAAAAACGGGCCGGAGTAAGCCCTTCCCAAAAGGATAAATTATGAACAAATATAGTGTTAGATTCGGGTCTTTTCTGCAAAGAAAAAAATGGGCAAGCATACCAGTAAATGACGCGGTGTTCGAGATAGAACGTCTTATCCCATTTCTTTCTTCCTGGACTGAGCGTCTTGCGGTTTCCGATGAACGTTTGCCTTATCCTGACTGGATATTACGAAATGAAGAGATACCCAATTTTCTAAAGGCAGAACTTTTGGGTAAGAAATCGCAGCGCATGGCAATCTTCATTGACTGTTGTACTCATGTCAGCACCATCACGGGTTTCGTGGCTGAAGTTAAGTTTTTTGGAAAAGGAAACTCGCAACTTACCGCTGTTTGGTTATTTTTCGGTTTTCGGGGGAACTATACACACCTCGTAAAGTCTAATTGATCCGATTTAGGACCAATCCAACGCCCGACCTCGTCTCCGAGGCGGACGCTTTTTTGTTTGGGGAAGGGAAATGCTATGATTAGGGCGTGTTTTTCAACAAATCTGGATTCCCGCTTACAGGATGGATAAAATCCCTCCTGCCGAAGACGGCAGTGCTCCCTTTAGGAAAGGGAGAATCACCCCATCTCAATCCTCCCCTCTAAAGAGGGGAGGAAGCCAGAACACTATGTATCTCAAATCTCTGGAACTCACTGGTTTTAAATCGTTCGCCAAAAAGACCGAACTGTCTTTCAATACGCCCATTACGGCGATAGTGGGCCCAAATGGAAGTGGAAAATCAAATGTCGCCGAAGGGTTTCGTTTTGTTTTAGGCGAGCAATCCATCAAGAGTATGCGCGGGAAGCGCACCGAAGACCTCATTTGGA
>CAYHOU010000099.1:0-3784 GCA_964358195.1 uncultured Candidatus Saccharibacteria bacterium
TGGATTCCCGCCTACGCGGGAATGACAGAAAAGAAAGCTGTCAATTTCCGTTTACTTGCTTGCGAGTCTTAACTTTGCCGTAGAGGTAGCCGATTACTGCGCCGATAATTGCATAGAAAACTATGCCACCTGCAATATCAAATATAGTGATACCAAAAAATGGCACCCTCTCGCCACCTGACCCCAACGGCAAAAATTCCAACACTATACTACTGGGGACCAGTAAGAAAATGAAAATCCAAAAGACCAACGCCGAGACTGTTTCTCCAAGAGGTAGCCACAGGCCTATGATAGGTATGACAAAACACACACATCCTATCAGCGCCCCTTTCACCCAATACGGCCAGGATTTCCAACGCATAATTATTTATTCACTACGCCAACCTTTCGTTCTATGTGTGAAAGCCGTCGTTCGTGTTCGCGCAGTGTTGTGTAGAGCCAGGTTTTCCGTAAGAGTGGTTTAAGTATTGTTTCAGCCTCATCCAATGTCTGAAGTGTCGCCTTTTTAGGAGTCTGTTTCATAGTCCGATTATATCACTTTTTGTCGGTTTTTTCCGCCCGGGGCGGATCCGCCTTTGGCGGAGAGTTTGCCATAGAGGTAGCCGATGACAGTGCCAACTATAATAAATTCTATAATAAGTAGACCCAGAATTATAAACCCATAAATGTTCCAACATTTACCTAACCAGGAACCCTCCGTTAGCAGTATGTCTGTTTTTGGGCAGAATAGGGGTAGGATTAAAGACGCAATTTTGTCATGCCATGATACCGATAGGATATTTCCAAGTATTCGGTGAAAATCTGAAGAGATGAACAACAAGACAAATACGATTCCCCCTCCGATTCCTCCTTTTACCCAATACGGCCACGATTTCCAGTTCATAGTTTTTTCTTATTCTTGCTTCCTCACCTTTTTAGAGGGGAGGATTGTGAAATAGTCGTAGACTGAGGTGGGGTGTCTTAAAGAACCCCATTGCCTCGCCGACTCGGCACTTCCCCTTTAAAAAGGGGCAGAAGAAGACGCCGCAACTCCCGGTTTGTAAACTAACTCCAGCCGTTTTTCTACCGTATGCCCAAACCTGTCCTTCGCTTCAAGAGTCATTATATTGTAGCCGTTTTGGAGAAGCAACGACTCCTTGAAACGCCCCTGTTCATCGGTGAAAATCTGCCTGCCGTTCAGTGTCAGAAACGAGATATTACGAGTATGACCTACGAGGGCGACAAGGGAGGTTGTGGAAGATGAGCCATTTTGCGGTTCCTCTACCTTGAGTACGGGTCCGCGCAGATACTCACGCGATTGAACATAGGCGTAGATAACAAGACCGAAGCCGACAAGGGCGACAATACTGACTCCGATGATGAGTTTAGGGGTTCGTTCCACGGATATACTGAATGACTAATAACTCATAACTGAATGACTGAATAACGAAAGAGTTGATTGCGAAGCAATGGGTGATTCAGTTATTCAGTTATTTGTAATTCAGTTTCTCTACAGATGTCCCGGTCCTGGTGCGCCCTCATCTCCCTCGGGAGGAGGAGCGTCATGTCCGGCGGCACCCAGTACCGAACGGGGTTTACTGCCATCAGCGGGGCCGATAACGCTACGTTCTTCAAGAATATCCATAAGTCGCGCGGCGCGCGAATAGCCAATACGAAGTTTGCGTTGCAAGTAGGAAGTGGAGGCTTTGCCGGCGGAAAGAACTGCCTCACGCGCTTCTTCATAGAGGTCGTCGTCAATTTCTTCCTCATCATCGCCAAGCGCGCTTTCAAAAAGAGAATTACTTCCGCCGTCCTCTCCACTAAGATTCAGTTCGTGAGGCACCTCGTCTTTATACTGATTGATGAGATAGCCCGTCACTTTCTTCACCTCCGTTTCCGAGATAAATGCCGACTGAAGGCGTACCGGTTTTGACATTTCGCCCGAAAGGAAGAGCATATCGCCCGCGCCCAAAAGTTTTTCGGCGCCACCAGTGTCAAGAATCGTGCGTGAATCAATCTGCGATGATACCTGCATGGCGATGCGCGCGGGAATGTTCGCTTTTATGAGGCCGGTGATAACATTTACGCTCGGGCGCTGAGTGGAGAGGATAAGATGAATGCCGACCGCTCGGCTCATCTGCGCGAGGCGGACAATGGCGGATTCAAGCTCGCGCGGGTAGGTCGCCATAATGTCGGCAAGTTCATCAATGATAATGACGATGTACGGCATACGCTCAGGAAGTTCGGGCGAGTCCCCGTGCCGATGTTGCTCGTTCATCGCTTCCTCTTTTTTCGCTGCCGATGTTGCCTGCCCGTTCGCGGAACGTAGGCGGGCAATTTCGGCACGGGACGATTTCGACCTCATGGCAATTTCGGCACTGGGACCGAACACATTCTTATGATACGACTGGATGTCCCGTACCGATTCCGACTCCAGAATATCGTAGCGGCGGTCCATTTCTTTTGCGGCCCACTTCAGCGCGAGAATCGCTTTCTTCGCTTCAGTAACAACTGGCGTCAGAAGATGCGGAATTTTGTTATAGAGCGTGAGCTCAACACGTTTCGGGTCTATGAGAATAAGTTTGAGGTCGTCCGGTGAGTTTCGGAAGAGGAGTGACGTAAGAATAGTATGAATCGTAACGGATTTTCCCGAACCGGTCGTTCCGGCGATAAGCGTATGAGGCATTTTAGAGAGGTTCGCGAAATGCGCCTTGCCGGAAAGGTCTTTTCCGAGCGACATAAGGAGCGGCTTCTCCGAGGAGGCGAATTCTGAGCTTCCGAGCATTGTGGCAAGACCAACGGTTGCTTTTACCGTATTCGGAATTTCAATGCCAACGAGCGATTTTCCCGGAATCGGGGCTTCAATACGGATAGGGTGAGCGGCGAGCGCGAGTTCAAGTTCGCGCTGAAGCGCGACAATTTTTGAGAGACGGACACTTTCGGCTGGTTTCAGGGCATAACGCGTCACTGCTGGCCCGATGGATATTTCATCCATCTCAACTTCAATACCGAAGTTTTGGAGTGTCCTCTTGATGATATTCGCGTTCGCTTTAATGTCGCCGACACCCGGTTTACCTTTATCGGCTTCCAGGAGTGAAAGTGAAGGTGGGGTATACGGGCGCCAACTTGGTCGCTCCGGGATTTTTCCGGCGAAGGCGGTAGCAACAGCTTCCATTCCATTCTTTACCTTCACTTTTTTTTCTTCCGCTTTTTCCGTCTCCCACGCATCACCCGCTTCTTCATCTTCGTCTTCTCCCGTTTCATCCGATAGGGCGTTCTCGTCTATTTCGGGGTCCAGACCGACAATCTTTGTTTTCGCTTTCCGACCGGTATGCTCCCTCCACCACACTCCGAATGTGGAGACGGGAATTGACGCTTCAAACATAATAAGGAGCGCGATGACAAAGGAAGCCGCGAGAATGACAATGGAAATATACATTTCAAACACGTCCACAAGTGGAGTGGCGAGCGTTTTCCCCAGCCACCCCCCTTCGTTTGGGAAAATGAGTTCAACAATACCGAGACCGGAGAGGAAGAGGACGAACGCGCCAACCGTTTTTTTAACGGGGAAAAGCCCGCGAAGTGCGCGTAAAAAACCCGCGCTTATAACAAACGCGAGAATCGGGACCACATAGAATCCGACACCAACAAAACGGACTAGCCATTCATAGAGGAATTTTCCTCCACTTCCCGCGCTACCAAAGGCGGCGAAAATAAGCGTAAGTCCTGTGGCGAAAAAGAGCACCGCAAGCACTCCTTGCAGGGTTTCTTCGCGGAGAAGGAGCCTTTTTTCATTTTTATTTTT
>CAYHOU010000100.1:0-3784 GCA_964358195.1 uncultured Candidatus Saccharibacteria bacterium
AAAGTCGCCCTGATAGCAAGTCCGTCGTGGCAGACTTGCGAAAAGCGCAATGCCCACGAGCAAACTCACACTAAGGAATGTCTTCATCTTCCTACATTATATCATAGATATAATATAAAATCAATACCACGCGTTTCAACGTCAAAACAAAGCAGTCAAAATGTGCTATACTGTATTCATGAAAAATGCAGAGAAAGGCACACAGGGCAAGGCGGTTATTCCCTTCCGCCAGTCCCTTTTTTGGGACGTGGACCCGAAGACGATTGACCCCGAAAAACACGCCGTCTACATCATTGAGCGTATGCTTGAGTTTGGACGGCCAGAAGAGTTGCGCTGGCTCTTTTCCCGCTATCCAAAAGCAACGATACGGGAGGTGTTGAAACGGCCGCGTGCGCAAATTGGACCAAGGTCAAAAGCATTTTGGCCTTTAGTGCTTACATGAAAAAAGCATCGGAACAAACGTTGCACTATGAGGCACTCCCTATTTTCGCAAGGGATGCGCTTGAGCGTTGCAGTACCTTGCTGTTCTTTGCAAACGACGGATGGTATCTTGCGGGCGGTACAGCGCTTGCGCTTCAAGCTGGACATCGGCAGTCGCAGGACCTGGACTTTTTCACGACAGAAAAAATGTTTGCGGTAAGCAAGGCCGAGCAAACGCTTGGGCAAGAAAAAAGCTGGCAGACCGAATCAAAGGACGAAGCGGGAACGCTGTATGGGGAACTGCTTCAGGCAAAGATGAGCTTAATCGCATATCCATTTTTTCAGCCAGCGGAAAAAATGCGCAATGTCGGAACGGTATCGCTTGCCGCGCCGCAAGATATTGCGGCCATGAAGATTGCCGCGATTAGCCAACGCGGACGAAAGCGCGACTTTGTTGACCTCTACTGGCTCTCGCAACACACGCAGTCGCTCTCCGAGAGCTTTGAGCGGTCGCTGAGGCACTACACAATCAAACAAAATCCGAGTCATATTCTGAAGAGCTTAACCTATTTTGACGACGCCGAAAACGACCCCATGCCCACGCTGTTTTTCAAAGCGAACTGGGAGGAGATTAAAAAATACTTCCGAACCGAAGTCGTAAAGATTGCGAAGGACCTGTTTCAAATAGAATAGCAAAAGACAAACTACCCTTAGTATGGAAGGAACCGAGCAGAACTATGAGGAGAGACTTATCAGTCCCCCTCCGACACCCGACCCCTTTGACCCAAAATGGGGGGTGAAGCCCATTTTATTTGCGGGAGAATACCTGAAAAAAATTCTTCGTCGGGCGCGAGCAAACAAATGGTTTGTGCCTACCCTCGCGGTTCTTGCTTTCTTCCTAGGGTACTGGCTGTTTGCCCGGATTGCCCATCTTGAGGGAGCGATCATCAACTGGGCGGTTCCCGGAATGGGTGTTCCTGACGACAGAGACTTATTCCTCATGGCGCTCATAGAGCAAGTAGTCCTTGGTGCGACGGTTTTCATCTTTTTTGCGCTAAGCCGAACCTACCAGTTGACGCTCTTTGTCTACGCAGGATTCTTGACCTACCATATACACCTCATCACTCAAAGGATGCTACAGGAAGACTCTCTTCGGTTTCTGCTTACACCTGTCTTTATCTATGCTTTCACCGGCCTCCTCGTCACGCTGGGACTTATGTTCAACAAAAAACTCGCGGTCTTTTTTCTTATTCTGAACGTCTTTCTCCTTACACAGCACAATGTACAGACATTAACCGGCCACGACCTGGATATCAGGCAGGTCTTGCGCCCCGCAGAGCCGAGAACGGCTTCATTGAACGATGAACCAAGAGAAAAACTAGCCACGACGCAAGGAACAACAAAAGGTTCTTTTTTGTGGTGCCATAATTTTGAGAACGGGCTACGCTATGGCGATTACGTACAAGAGGTTTCCGCTCTCCAA
Source organism: uncultured Candidatus Saccharibacteria bacterium (assembly GCA_964358195.1). Taxonomy (GTDB): domain Bacteria; phylum Patescibacteriota; class Minisyncoccia; order Phycocordibacterales; family UBA10002; genus UBA10002. Next base: position 1,904 of record CAYHOU010000100.1, read on the forward strand.
GAAGCGCTTCGCCGTTTAGGATATACGATAAATGACACTGATGGAGAGTTCCGCGAATCAACGGAAATCGCTGTCAAGCGGTTTCAGTCAGAACAGCGTCTGCTTGAAACCGGAACACTGGAGTCCGATACGCGCGACGCGCTCAACAAGCGCTACAGTTGCGGAGCCGCTTCCAAGTATGGAGTAGCTGTGGGGTCGGAAGATGCCACGGTCTCATCCGTAACAACCCCGTCTTCTCCGTTCTCCGGAATAGCGCGGGGATACATTTTAAACTTTTACATCAGTGAACCGCCGCTTGCCGTAAAGTTTATATCAAAGGACTACGAAGCCGGAAGACCGAACGGGAGTGAATATCCGTCTCCAAATTATTCGTTTGCAACGAACTACTCCATTGGCGACAGAGCGGCGCTCCAATACGCCGCATGCGACCCGTCCGCAATCGCCGATATGGCGGTATTACTGGGGAAAGAACGGATAACACGTATCGCGTGTAAAGAAATCCAGAACGGGTATATAGGGTATGTTGCGTATCGGAATTTTCAATCGCCAACAATATCACTTTATGCGCTTGCCGCCCTGTATATCGGCTCTACCTCGTTCCCAACCGTATATGCGGATGCAACGCTTGATGATGCGACTCTGAACGAACAGCTTTCACCGGAAGAATATATGCAAAAGATAACAAAGGCATTCAGTCAGTCCGATTCTCCAATCAAAATAAGCGCCACTGCATTTGAAGCGTTCGTGAACAGTGTGCGCGCGATACCGTAAGCTGTTCTGAACAGCTGCTGACATCAAATGTTTACAGATGTTTTTCCGCTTCAATAAACTCGTCCAACTCCCCATTCAGCACTTTATCCACCTGCGCGGTTTCTACCGAGGTGCGGTGGTCTTTGACCATTTTGTACGGGTGGAGGACGTAGGAGCGGATTTGGCTTCCCCATTCGTTCGCGGTGGTTTTGGAGATTTGTATTCCCTTCTCTTTAGCGAGGCGCTCTTCCTCCCGAATCTTGAAGAGCTTGCCTTTGAGCATCTGAAGTCCCTTTTCTTTGTTCTGGGCAAGGCTCCGTTCAGACGTAACATGAACCGAAAGTTTTGTGGGGAGGTGCGTAATGCGCACTGCTGTTTCCCGCTTATTGACGTTCTGACCTCCGGGACCGCCGGACTTGGCGGTGGTAATCTCAAGCTCGCCTTCTGGAATCTCAAAATGTTTGTCGGTCATTGGGAGTTTCGGAATCACCTCAACCATCGAAAATGACGTCTGCCGTTTCTTCTGCGCGTTGAACGGAGAAATGCGCACAAGACGATGCACACCGCTTTCGTTTTTGAGGGTCCTGTAGGGACCCTCACCCTGCGTAGCCTTGCGCGAAGCAGGGTTGTTTATCTCCACCGTAATGTTCCGAAATCCTCCGTGGTCGTTTTGATTTTGGTTAATGATGCCGACACTCCACCCTTTGCGCGCGAAAAATTTGCGGTACATCTCCAATAGCATTCCCGTAAAATCTTCGGCATCGTCCCCGCCCGCGCCGGAAAAAATCGTCATAATAGCATCGCTACCGTCAAGATTTTCGCCATCCCCTTCGCCCTGCTTTAACTGGTTATACTCCCGCACAATCTCCTGCGCCTTGTTTTTATTCAACCAAAAATCCCCGCTTGCCATAAGCGTTTCAATTTCGGCGATGCGTCTTTCTCGGTCATCTGCCATAGCTCCTAGAGTACAACAAAAAAGTGAAATACGCACTTAGCTTTAGTGTGCGGTCGCATACTAAAGCTAAACCAATGTATATCACAGATTTCTTTAGCTTGAGCCGGAATCCTTCTTCTTCGTAAACAACCCCGCGCACAAGCGCGGGGCGTTGCCGCCTCGGGCTTGGGTTACGT
>CAYHOU010000101.1:0-3778 GCA_964358195.1 uncultured Candidatus Saccharibacteria bacterium
GCGCCCCGCATGGGGCGCGGTTTCTTTTATGCTTGTTATATCGGCTTTTATAGCTTGCGCATTTATGTACAAATCAGCAACCTCTTTAAGGGTGTGAAAAACTTGTCCTGAAGCAATAACGATTATCTTTTTCCCTTTTCGTTTCAAAAACTGTGACAGATACGTAAAATCGCTGTCTCCCGAAAAAATACAAAAGGTGTCATATTCTTTCAGGGTACGAATCGCGTCAACGCTGATCTCCACATCAAAGTTGCTTTTTGGTATTTCAGTATATCGACCCTGCTCGTCAATCTCAGACTTTCTGCCATCTCTACTGACTACCGCGTCTCCAACATAATGCCGAATGAACTGCATCGGTTTGGTATTTTTTATAAATCCGCATTTTTCTGCTTTGATTGCGATATGCCAGTTCTTTTGCCGTCTTGGATTCCATCCGTAATAAAATCTCTTTTGTACGGAAAAAAGCGCTATGAAGTTTGCAAGTCTTTCAATATCAATAATAAGCTTTTTATTTTCTGCTAACTCAACATTATCTGCGTTTCTGCGGTCTTTATCGTACCAGTAGTTTACATTACCGTAGTCAACAAAACTAAAAATCCTGCCGAATTTCTCTGCATCAATACCAAGCGTCTTCGGTTTCACATCTTTTAATTCCATATTTAGATTTCGCTGTATCTAGCCTACCGTAGCGTTACAACTGGTTTCTCCGCCTCCGACCTAATTGTAACCATCTCGTTAGCGTCAACGAAATGACTGTGGATAACTTCACCGCTATTCTCGCAGGCCATTTTAGCCTTATCAATTACATTCAAAAACTTGCGGTAGTCTGTATATTCCAAGACTTCTGAACTGGGATTCGTAACCTGCTCCGTGGATTTATTTTGGATTTTCAGTAGTAAGTGGTTTTCATCTAGTTTCTCGTTCTTTCTCTGTAGCTTCATTTGCGGCTAATAGGATATCTGTGAGAGATCTTTCATCCCTATCTTTCTTTGTTCTAAGGATATCCTTTAAGAGCTTCATTTCGCGGGCGTGCGAGTCGAGTGTCATCATAATTTTGGCGTACTTTTCCCAGAGCGCGGCGAGATCCTTGCCACTACCAATGTCCCTTTTGGTGGCCAGTGGTATAAGCAATTTCTTTATTTTCTTGAGGTCAGTGTCGGTAAGCATATTCCATATTTTACCACTAATTCTCAAAAATTAAAGCGGAGGGCCATAAAAACGCGAAACGGCTCAACGGGTATTCCCGTTGAGCCGTTTGGACCGACAACTAAAGTGATTCAGTTCTGGATTCCCGCCTTAGTCTACGATTATTCAGTACTCCCTTTAAGAAAGGAAAAGCGAGAACACCACCCCACCTCAATCCTCCCCTCTAAAGAGTGGGAGGAGGAGGAAAAAACATCATCTTATTCTGTCGGTTCTTCAAATGCGGGCTCGGGAAAGAGTTCTTTCTGCATCTTCGCAATCATCGCGGCTTTCGGTCCTCCAGCGAAACCGGTTCCGGCGGGGATAAGGCGGCCGATAATGACGTTTTCCATAAGTCCTTGCAGAGTATCTTTACTGCCGCGGACAGCCGAGTTGATGAGTACGCGGGTGGTGTGCTGAAAGGACGCGGCCGAAAGGAAACTCCGGCGCGAGAGCGAAACTTCGGAAATACCCATAACGAGCGTTTCCACTTTCGCCTCTTCGCCTCCGCGTTCCTTGGCGGCTTCGTTTTCGCGGGAAATGGTGAGCGGGTCAACGACATCGCCGACGGAAAGCGTCGTGCCACCTTGGTCCTTCACCTTGCGGCGGAAGAACATCTGGCGGACGATGGTTTCAATATGCTTCCGAGCCACCGTTTCTCCTTGCAGTTCGTACGGTTTGGTGACTTCGGTAATGATGTAATCCTGCGCGCGTTCTCGTCCTCCGTATTTGAAGAGTTCGTCAATATCGGCGGCGCCGTCGGTCAGGAGGTCCCCTTTCTTCACCTTATCGCCAACCTTCACGAGCGGAATGCGGTTGTAGCTTGTGACGTACTCGGATTCGCTTTTCTTTTTGGTTGTCTTCGCCTTGTCTGCGATATCCGGAAGCACGGTGATGATTTTTTCCTTGCCGAGGTCTTTGATTTCGGTAATCACGCCGTCAACACGGGCCACAACGGCAGGGTTCTTCGGTGCTCGCTTCTCAAAGAGTTCTTCAACGCGCGGGAGACCCTGCGTGATGTCCCCGCCGAGCGTGGAAACGCCTCCTGTATGGAACGTACGCATGGTGAGTTGAGTTCCGGGTTCGCCGATAGCTTGCGCGGCGACCGTTCCGACGGCTTCGCCGAGTCCGACTACTTCGTGTTTGCCGAGGTCAAGTCCGTAGCACTTCTGGCAAATACCCGACACGCTCTTGCAGGAAAGCGGCGAACGGACCCAGATTTCTCCCCCGCCCGTTTCCTGAATTCGGAGCGCGTCAAGTTTGTAGAGCAGGTCTCCTTTTTTGAACATAACCTTCCCGTCTTTGTCGGCAACATCCGCCGCGAGGAATCGTCCGCGGATATTTTTCCAAAGGTTCGCGTCAATACCGGTCGCAGAACTACGGTGGACTTTGATACCTTCTTTCGTTCCGCACTCCTCCTCGGCCACCATGACGTCCTGCGCCACGACGAAGAGTTTTCTTGTGAGATAGCCGGCCTTCGCGGTGTTGAGCGCGGTGTCGGTAAGGCCTTTGCGCGACCCGTGCGTCGTAATAAAGTACTCAATCGGCGTGAGACCTTCCTTCATACAGGAGAGAATCGGGAACTCAATCGTCTCGCCTGCGGTGTTCTGGATAAGTCCTTTCATACCGGCCATCTGCGTGATTTGTGAGAACGAACCTCTTGCTCCGGAGTACACCATATCAAAGAGTGAGCCGTTCTTATCAAGCGATTCGGGAATGAGTTTTTCAACTTCGCTTTTGGCGGCGTGCCAGATTTCAATATTCTTTCGCAGTCTTTCGTCCTCTGACAAAAGTCCGTCGCGCCACTCTCCATAGGCGATTTCCGATTTAACTTTGGCACGGTCAATAACTTTCGCTTTTCCCGGCGGAACCTTCACATCGTCAATGCCCCACGTAATACCGGAATAGGTCGCGTACTTGAATCCGAACGCTTTAATCCGGTCCATAATGGACGGGATTTCGGCAATACCGTAACGGTTGATGAGGTCATCCACGAGCGCGGCCATTGACTTGCGCTCCATTTCTTTGTTGATGAACGCGTAATCATTCGGAAGTACCGAATTGAAGAGAAGCCGTCCGACGGTCGTCTCAAACACCTTACCGTCAAACACTTTGTACTTTTCCTGTTCGGTCGCGAGCACTTTGATTTTCGCGCGGAAATCCACCGCGCCGAAATCCCACGCGGTAATCGCGTTGTTGGGGCGAGCGAACATCTTACCCTCGCCTTTCGCTCCGGGAAATACTTTTGTCATCCACCAGCATCCGAGCACGATGTCCAACATTTTGCCGGAAACAATCGGGTCTCCCGAGCCGGGTTTCAAGATGTTCTTGTGAGCGGCCATAATTTCGCTCGCTTCAAGCTGGGCTTCCTCGGAGAGCGGGACGTGCACGGCCATCTGGTCGCCGTCGAAGTCGGCGTTGAACGCCGTACAGACAAGCGGGTGGACTTGAATGGCGTGGCCTTCAATGAGTACTGGCTGGAACGCCTGAATACCGAGGCGGTGCAGAGTAGGAGCGCGGTTAAGAAGTACGTATTTGTTTTTGATGACGTCTTCCAAAATCGCCCAGACTTCCGGCACGCCTTCTTCAATGAGGC
>CAYHOU010000102.1:0-3535 GCA_964358195.1 uncultured Candidatus Saccharibacteria bacterium
TTTCTTCACAGGATATGCTATGATTTCACTGCTATTTACCAATCGGAAAATACTGGGTGTGTTTACAGTTTTAAGATTAAAGTTAAGAATATGGAAGAGCTAAAACAATGAATGGGAGACACAGCGATTGCACGCTTTGGAGAATCCATATCAGGCCAAGTGGGCCCAATGGTGATGTTGACCCGAGAAAATCGGTGGAACTTTGCTTATGGAAGAAGGTTGTTGGCATTGGATGGGGGTTTCAAGGCGAAAAATCACCCAGGTCAGTTAAAGAATTTTATCAACGAGCGGAAAAGAAGTTTTCTGGCAAGAGTTGGAAAGTTGCTGCCAATGCAATTATTAGTCCCGATGGCAGGGGAATGAGGGTTGACGACCTTGCTTGGATAAGAGACCTGGAGGGGAACTACTATCTCGGGCGAATAAAAGGAAAGTGGAAATATAATCACACCGGGGAATTTGGGGAACACGATATTGTCAATATGAGGTCCTGCGACCTTAAAAAGGTGGATAAACGCATTCCCGGTGCAATAGTTAATCGTTTTGTATCGGGTCAGACGGTCTGTAGAATCCATGACAGCACGGCTCTCATCTTTTCCAAGCTTTTTTATAATACCCTGGCTGGTAGAAACTACTATGAGGATGTTGATGTTAAGGGGCCGAATATATTCAGCTTATTGTCAGCAGAGGACATGGAAGATGTCATAGGGCTTTATCTGCAACACGAGCGAAATTACATGCTCATACCGAGCTCAAGAAGCAGAAGGAATGATACGGTAAGATATGAGTATGAGCTCATAGAACGGCAAACCGGAAAAAGGGCATTTGTGCAGGTGAGGAGTGGTGAACGGTTGAATCCTCGCGACTACCACGACAGCGATGGAAAGTATTATCTCTTTTCTCCGGGCGGTTACGAAAAAGAGGAAAATAGTAGTAAAGTTGAAACGCTTCAGGGAAAAGTAGTGGAGAATTTTATGCATGACCAGAAAAGGAAGATGCCTCGCCACATAAGGATGTGGATGGAATACTTAAAAGTGCGGGGAGTCTAGAAAAGTGACTCCCGAAGTGCTTTTGGATGTGGAAAAAAACGGGAAGTTGCTTCATCTGGAAGTCATCGGGAGGGGCGAGAAACTTTGATGGAAGAATATAACATTTTGTGGTAAAATCTAGGTATGACAAAGGCAATTGACTGGTCAAAAATCTATAAGAAGTACAAGGGGCAGTGGGTCGCGCTACTGGACGATCAACAGACCGTTGTTGGGAGCGGGGATTCAATTGAAAGGGCGCTCGCCGAGGCAAGAGAGAGAGGGCACGATGACCCTATCGTGATGAGAATGCCCAGTAAGATACTACCCTACATTGGCGCATTCAAGGTATGAAGTTCAAATATTCCAGGATTCCCTTACCCGGGCCTTCGTCTGCGCTCGGCTCGGTCCTCTTTAAGCCGATTATACCGATAATCATATCGCATAGGGAACGAGCAATACGCTATGGCGCACTGCTGGATTCCGGCGCAGATTTTTGTATGTTTGACGGCTTGGTTGGCGAGTATCTCGGGATTGATGTTCGTAGCGGAGCGCGGGAAAGGTTTGGTGGCGTTGAGGAAGGTGCCGGATTGGAGGCATACTTTCATCCCGTTACCCTGAAATTGGGAACATTGCATAGGGAGGTAACGGTGGGCTTTTCCTACGACATAGCGAACCACGGCTTCGCCGTCCTCGGACAAATAGGTTTCTTTGATGGATTTCGTGTGCTGTTTGATTTACAGAAAGACGAAATAGATATAAAGCCAAAGAGATAATGCCAACCCTACGCACAATCCGACTTCGTATAAAGGGTACGAAGAATATCAAGCAGATAACTCGCGCGATGGAGGCTGTTTCGGCCGTGAAGATGCGCAAGAGCCAAAGCGTTGCGCTTGCGGCACGGCCATACGCCACAGCAGCACTTAATCTATTAAAAAGTGTTCAATCCGGCGCGCCTGAAGGTTCGGCAGTCTTTTCTCCACTTTTGGAAAAGCGAGAGGTCAAAGACACGTTGCTTGTTGTGGTAACTTCCGACAAGGGACTTGCGGGGTCGTTTAACGCGAATGTGCTTAAAAAAGCTGACGCTTTCACCCGAACTGTAACCGGAACAGTAACAATTGCGACGGTAGGAAAGAAGGCCGGAGATTATTTCACACGTCGTGGACGGACACCGATTGTCGCGCTGACGGGATACGGCGACTATGCCGAGATTTCGCAGGTTCAGCCTATTTTTGATGCGGTTGTGGAGGCGTTTAATGCAAAAAAGGCTGACGAGGTTTACATTATTTATACCAATTTCCTTTCCGCAATGAAGCAGGAGGTTGTTGTGCGAAAGCTGTTGCCGTTTTCGGAGGAGGGACTTGAGGAGATGGTGAAGGGTATCGTGCCAGAAAAAGGGCGCTTCGCTGAACACGACACTAATACCACGAATGCCCGAGCGAATGACACGAATAAAATGGCAGAGTACTTGTTTGAACCCTCACCGAAGGAAATTCTTGAATCAATCCTTCCAGCGCTCCTCAAAATCCAGATTTACCACGCCATTTTGGAAGCCAATGCGTCCGAGCACTCGTCGCGAATGGTCGCGATGCGTAACGCCACCGACAACGCCACCGAGCTTATCAAAAGTTATACCGTAGTAATGAACAAGGCGCGACAATCAGCGATTAACAAAGAGTTGGCGGAAATTACGGGAGGAAGTGAAGCATTATCAAATTAACACGACACGAATACACGAATCAGAGCGAATGACACGAATAAGGAAATGCGCTATAGTGTTTTCGCAAATTAGTGTAATTCGTCTTCATTAGTAATTGGTGTCGAGTATTTATGGAAGGAAAAATCGTACAAATCATTGGTCCTGTCGTAGACGTGGAGTTCGCCGAGAGTGTTCCGCCGATTTACACCGCGCTGGAAATGACTCACGAGGGAACTCGCAAGGTCTTTGAGGTTGCCCAGCACTTAGGCAACGGGCGCGTACGCGCCATCTCTATGGGAACGACGGACGGTCTTGCGCGTGGACTTTCGGTTACTAACACGGGTGCGTCGATATCCGTTCCGGTAGGGAAGGCAATTCTCGGAAGAATGTTTAACCTTCTTGGTGACGTGATTGACGGTCTTCCCGCAATTGACGGCAAGACGGCTCGTCTTCCGATTCACCGCAAGGCTCCTCCGTTTACCGAGCAATCAACCAAAGTCGCTATTTTTGAAACCGGCATTAAGGTTATTGACCTTATCTGTCCGTTTATCAAAGGAGGAAAGATTGGCCTTTTCGGTGGAGCAGGCGTCGGGAAAACTGTGCTTCTCCAGGAGCTGATTCGCAACGTCGCAACCGTCAACAAGGGGTATTCGGTATTTGCCGGTGTCGGCGAACGAACCCGTGAAGGAAACGACCTCTACAAGGAAATGAAAGATTCGGGCGTGCTTCCGCAAACCGCGCTTGTCTTCGGACAAATGAATGAAGTCCCCGGCGCTCGCGCCCGCGTCGCGCTTTCCGGCCTTACGATGGCGGA
>CAYHOU010000103.1:0-3532 GCA_964358195.1 uncultured Candidatus Saccharibacteria bacterium
GATTTTAGAGAGTGAACTGGAGAAAAAATGGGCAAGGAGTAATTTTACTAAATTGACTGAAGACCATATTATTCCTATAGCAAAGGGAGGAACCGATTTTATTAAAAACATTCAACCACTTTGTATTAGTTGCAATGCCAAAAAGAAAGATACATAAGAAAAAGAAAGTAGTTGTAGCCGTTTCAGGAGGGTGGGACCCCCTGCATATCGGGCATGTCCGGTTGCTTAACGCGGCAAAGAAACTTGGCGATACGCTCGTGGTCATTCTGAATAACGATAATTGGCTTATGCAGAAAAAAGGATTTGTGTTTATGGAGGAAGCTGATAGAAAGGAGATACTCCTTTCACTTGCGGCTGTTGACCGCGTGGTGACGACGGGCCACGCAAAAGACGACTCTGACCGGAGCGTGTGCCGGGAACTGCGGAAACTCAAACCGGATATATTCGCGAACGGCGGAGACCGTACGCCAGAGGACGCGAAAAAGATGACTTCTTCACTGAATCCAGAAGCCGACCTTTGTAAGGCACTTGGCATTACAATGGTGTTCAATGTCGGTAAAGGCGGGAAACTCCGTTCAAGCACGGAACTTGTGGCGAAATTCAAGAACAATAAGCGAGAGTGATATACTGGAAGTGTATGTGCAGAAAAACTCTTTTTTCTCTGTTACTCCTCATCACGCCGTTTTCGGCATTCGCGTCCGTTCATATCGGTGGCGATTATTTTCTGAAAGGGTCCGAAACAGTTTCCGAGAACCTCTACGTGCTCGGCGAGAGTGGTACCTTCGCGGGGACAGTGCAAGGTGACATCGTAGCGCTCGCTTCGGATATCGCGAGCGAAAGCGCGGTGAAAGCCGACGCGCTATTCATTGGCGGTACGGTTATGCTCTCCGGCACGGTTGGCGATGACGCGCGGCTTCTCGGACAAATCATTACTGTTTCAGGCGCGGTGGCGGGCGATGTTGTCGCGTTTGGTACCCACGTACTCATTTCTCCCTCTGCCTCCATCGGGGGCAATCTGTATATCATCGGAGGCGATGTGTCCCTGGAGGGGAAGGTGGCGGGGGAGGTACGGGTCTACGCTCGAGAAACCACCATTGCCGGAACCATTGGGAAGAGTGTAGAGGTGTGGGGAGAAACACAGATACGTTCAGGCGCGTTTGTCGGCGGTGATGTCATATATCACTCTCTAAGCGAAGTCACGGTTCCGGAGGGCGCCGAGGTGAAAGGGGGAATACTCCGTGGCGAAACGAAAAACAGGAGTTTCGCCATCGCCGGCTCGTCCTTTTTTCGCGGGTTTTTTCCTCTCGGCGTCCTCTCGCTCTTCGCGCTCGGTTTCCTTCTTCTGTTCCTCGCGCGCGACCGTACCGAAGAAGTACTTCTTGATATCTTGCCGCACTTCGGGCAGCGATTGCTTCGCGGAGCGCTCATTGTCGTCTGCGGACCGGTGCTTATCGGATTGTTGCTCGCGAGCATCGTCGGTATTCCCGTCGCTCTGATTTTCCTGTGTCTATATGTTTCTTTCCTTATTCTCGGTTCGGCGTTCGGAGCGCTCATTCTCGGCGTGTGGTGCGAGCGCTTGTGTTTCAAAGAGTCCGCGTTTCCCCTTTCGTACCGCTCTATACTTTTCGGTTCACTTTTCCTTTCGCTTATTTTACTCCTTCCGTACGCGGGGTTCCCCGTATTTCTGGCCTTGCTTCTTGCCGGTGTCGGAGGTCTCGGCACGGTAGGATTTGGACATTTGCGGGAAGTCAAGTAAAATAATAACCAATTAGGACTTACGCACTCGGTGTCATTCCAATGAAAATTGGAATCCAGAGTACGCTCTCATGTCCTGGATTCCAGCTTTCGCTGGAATGACAGACGAGATGTAAGGCAAAAAGGTATCAAATGCGTAAGTCCTAAAAATATCAAAAGTGGAACTCAAAAGTCGGATTATTTAGAGTTTTATTAGAAATTAGGTGAATTAGACAATTAGAAATTTCTCCATGCGTTTCTACCACTTTTTTGACAAGCTTGAAGATTCGGCTCGCGGGGCACTCTCGCGCGTGCCAATTGCGTACGGCATCATCGGCGGGATTTCCATTGTGCTGTTTTGGCGCGGAGTCTGGCATTCCGTAGACCTTCTGGAACAAAGCGGAGGCGTGTGGGCCACCCTTTTTAACGCGCCTGTTTCACTCGTGATAAGCGCGCTTATTCTCATGCTCACCGGACTCTTCGTCTCTTTCTTCATCGGGGACCGTATTATTCTTTCCGGTCTGACGCATGAGAAGAAGATAGAAGAGAAGACCGAAAGCGAGGTGCGCGCGGAAGGGACATTACTCGTGGAAATACACAAGAAACTGGAGCGGATAGAAAAAGAACTTGCGGAGGTAAAAGGGAAGATGCATACACATTGAAATGAGCGACACACGAAAAATTGAACTTGGATTTTTTCTGCTTCTCATTGTCATTGCGGCAGGCGTGTCATTTTTCCTGCTCAAACCGTATCTCGGAGCCTTGTTCGTAGCGCTTGTCTTTGCCGTCGTGTTTCGTCCATCATATGACGCGCTGTACTGGAAAATACGAAAACCGACGCTTGCATCTCTCATGACACTTCTTCTTCTGCTTTTGATTATTCTTATTCCCGTGGGATTGTTTGGATTTTTCGTATTTGACGACGCGCAAAAGCTGTATAGTGCCGCCGCCGGTTCAAGCGTCCCGATGCTTGAACGGTTTGACTCGGCGTTTACGCCTATAGAGGCGTACGTACAGAAGGTCATTCCTGAATTTGAAATTACGTTTTCCACGTACGCGCATGCCGCGGTCGCGTTCCTCGTGGATAATTTCGGCAATGTGTTTTCGCGCGTCGTGAGCGTTGTGTTTCAAACCGTTATCATGCTTCTCGCGTTATTCTTTCTGTTCCGTGATGGTGGGAAATTCCGCGCGTATGTTGTCGCTCTCTCCCCGCTTACGAACGAGTATGACGAGCGAATCTTAAAACGTCTTGAGGCCGCCATTGTTTCCGTCGTGAAAGGCAGATTGTTAATCGTGCTTATTCAGGGCATTCTCGCGTCAATCGGTTTTTGGCTTTTCGGCGTGCCCCACGCGGTACTGTGGGGGGCGCTTACTTCTCTTGCCGCACTTATTCCGGCGTTCGGAGTCGCTCTTATTTTTATTCCCGTCACTCTGTATGTATTTTTGACCGGCGGTCTTGGAGTAACGATAGGAATGCTCGTCTTCGCCATCGGTATCGGCGCGATTGATAATATGTTAGGCCCCGTTTTATTTGAAAGAGGGCTTCAAATGCACCCGCTCCTCATTCTACTTTCCGTACTTGGTGGCCTCGCGTTTTTTGGCCCCGTCGGATTTCTCGCCGGACCAGTCGTGCTTTCGCTCCTTCTCGCGCTTTTGGATATTTATCCACTTTTGTTTTCGGAAAAAGGTTAAGGTTAAGGAGCAAGATTGGTCTAATACCCTAAATTACGAAATTCGCAAATGACTGTCATTGCGAGCCCCGTAGAGGGCGAAGCAATCCAGGAATCCGTAGGAAAAC
>CAYHOU010000104.1:0-3486 GCA_964358195.1 uncultured Candidatus Saccharibacteria bacterium
TCGCGCTCCTCATCGGCATCATCGCCGGAACCTATTCGTCTATTTTCATCGGCTCTCCGCTTTTGGTGACGGTTGAAAAGTGGCAAAACGGGGGAAGATAGTGCTAGTATACTACTATGCAAAACCCGGGAAATGCTTCAGAACATATTGATAGCGAGAGGATACAGAAACTGGCGGTGCTGGCCGCGTTAAAGTCCTGACAGGCCGAAGCAAAAGGTTTTACCGATGCTTACTTCATGGACAATGAATCTGTATTGCGAGATACAGAGATAATGAGTATTGTCGCTAAATCCCACCCTCATGTCATTGGGCATATAAAAGAATTAAACAGAGACCAAGATTTTGTTCGGCACTGGTTTGCTTGCATAGATGATCCTGCTAAGAGAAAGGAAGTATATAGAAATGCAATAAGCAATAACTTGAAGATTGCCGTCGAAGGCCTCTAGTTTCTCGATGGTGGAAAAAAAGACAGAATCGCAACTTTTAATTCTCCCTTTGTAAAGGGAGCACACGCCGTCTGCGGCGGGAGGGATTTGTCCCCTTCTTTTCGTGGTGTGATTTGTTATCAACACTGCTTTTACCCGCATCTTGGGTGTACAGTGGGTGAATGTTCAAACGCTATTGTGATTTGTGCAAGAAAGCCTTACAAACGGAATACTTCTCCGTTACTTTTCATAATACAAAGCCGTTTGAATACAAAAACGTTGATGTATGCAAGAGGTGTTTCCAAAAAGTCCCCGCGTTATTTCTTCCTCCTACGAAAACGAAACTTAAATAACATGAAAGTCCATTACGACAAAATCGCAGACGCCATGTACATTCGTCTGCGAACGGGCAAAATCAAAGGAACGGTCAAAGTGCATGACCGGCTTATGGTTGACGTTGACGCGAAGGGTAATACGCTTGGCGTAGAGCTTCTTGATGCTTCACGGCAGCTTTCGGATAAAGGAATGCGCGGCTTGGAGCATGACGTAGCCGAAGGCATTCCCGTCGAAATCATCTCAAAGACACCGCTCGCGGCATAACCCTTGTGTAGATGGAAAAAGAGTGAGCAGTGATGTACTATATACAATAGTAGAAACCTTGAACCTCCTACAGAAAGGAAGAACATGAATTCTGAATCAGGCGAACGGACGAACATACCAATCGGGGCGCTCCCCCCCGCACGGGTAGCAGAAATCTTTGCCATATCAAAGCGGATAGAAGCACTGGGTCGCGTCCTGTCGCCCGGTTTTCCGAGAACATCGCCCGGGGCTATTGACGCCGTATATCTAGCTGACATGCGCTTTCGGCCTCAAAGATATTGGTATTTTCGTTAAGAGGAAGGACTGATGAATGGGGCTGTGTGGACACAGCCCCTTGACTTTTTTAGGTAGGCGATTACTATACAAACACTATGCAGTCGAGCAAATCGAACCGCCCCTTCTTCGCCAAGGCTTCGGAGGGCAAGCTAGGTCGAGCGCTAGCCACATACCACGGTGGAGCGTTTGCTCGTGTTTGTTTCTCACTTTAAACTTTTTACTTTAACCTGAAACTAATATGAGCCAGTTCTCCACCGCAGGGGACTGGTCTTTTTGTTTTCGTGCGGGCGTACGTAGACAGTGTGTAAACCTATGCGGATGAGGAGTTCTTTACAACAATGAACGCAAAAAATCGCGCTCACAACTTGGCTGTATTGCAACGATTACAGGCACAAGAGAATATTCAACAAGGAAGCCCTGAAGAGGGCCGAATCTTGGCGAAGGTTATGCAACCTGGACCAATCGCCACAGTTCCGCCCAAGGGGCACACCGAATCAAAGGAAGAACAGTTAAAGTACAAAGGGGGGCCAACCGGCGAAGATCTATAGGCGAGTCCGTCCTTGCATTGAGTGTGTTCAGTCATTCGGCCGGTTCTCAAACGAACCGGCTTTTTCTTTGTCGCCTTTATTCCAATATTCTGCAGAATATTGGAATAAAGGCGGGGTGTACAATGGGGATTGACAATAAAAGGCAACAGGAATAATCTAAAGAGACCGTATGATACGAAGCGCGAACAGTATTGCCATTAGCATTATTATCGCCGGTTTGGCCGGTGGAGATTTTGCTCGTGGCCACACGATGGATTCAAGAAACTAGATTCAAGAATTAGGAAAATGTGGAAACAAGCCAGCTCTTCACCCGAAGACTGGCGGTTTTGTTTATCTCGTGTGAGATAGCGAACCGGCGGTCCAACGGGATGGAAGTGACTGAAGATCTTTAATCTATGATTACCGCTAATGTCAGTGATTGGTCGGTTGTATTTTACTGCAACGGCGAAGCGAACAGTCGTCAGCTTTTACGGAATATCTACGACAGTGCGTGTGCCAAAGGCTTGATGGTTGGTTCAGTCGGAGTATTTAATGAGCCAAGCGAAGGGACGCTGGTACACGTTGACTTGATGTGCTGTGACAAAGATGAAGCTGTCCAGATTCTCGCGGCGGCAGGTATTTCTGTCGAGCAAGTTACCTTCACCGCAGTCAGTGCCGAGTGGGACGAGCAGACGTCAAAGCGTAATCGCAGAAGACGGCTCAAAGTATAGCCCGTATTGGGTTTCGAGCGGGGTTGTGTCCATTCGTGGACCAACCCTGTTTTTGTTTGACAGCACTCAGTATATAAGTATAATAGTCCAGCACTCTATGAGAGAGCGCGGTCTTTGACAATTGAAATGTAGACCCCGTAGTGAAAAATAACATGGCGCCGAAGGCGCACGCGGCAGAGCCGCACTGTTATTTTCTACTAGCGGGGTAGAGAACGTTAATTGCCAATGTTGTCCGCGAGCGTAAGCGAGTGGCTACAACATTGAGCATCCCCGCGAAGGCGGGGAGCTAGGTTAACGTCTATTCAAAATTAAGTAAGTATTAAGTAATTCCACTCCAACCTTCTAATCAAAGGTGGAGCAAGTCCCGAACAGATTTTGCAGGGCAAAACTTGAACGGGCAAGGCGAAAGGTCAAACTCAAGGAACAACTTTTAACCGTTAACTTTTTACTGTTAACCGTTAAGGGTCAATAGTTAATGGTGACGCGAAGCGTGCTATTTTCTATTTTGTTCCGTTCGCGGTCCGCCGATGAGGCGGATTCAATATTAGAGTTTGATCCTAGCTCAGGATGAACGCTGGCGGCGTGGATAAGTCATGCAAGTCAAGGGGGCTCAGTTAGCAATAATTGGGCAACCGGCAGACGAGGTAGTAATAAACAGGTACGTACCAAAGAGTCAGGCATAGCTCATCGAAAGGTGAGGTAATTCCCGATAGCACCAGCCGTAATTTTTGATTCGGAGTAAGGTTCGACCTTTCTCCCGACCCAAGGTCGAACCTTGGAATCAAAAATTACGGCTGGTTAAAGTCGCAAGACGCTTTTTGAACGGCCTGTTCGGTATCAGCTAGTTGGTGAGGTAAAAGCTCACCAAGGCTATGACGCCTAGGGGACCTGAGAGGGTGACCCCCACCGATGGAACTGAGATACGGT
>CAYHOU010000105.1:0-3453 GCA_964358195.1 uncultured Candidatus Saccharibacteria bacterium
GCAATATATGACGAGTCAGGCGGGCGGGTGAGGCGTTGATGCGGGTTCGATTCCTGCCAAGGGGATATCTCATTTCTATAAGCTAAAAGCTATCAGCTCTCTTACTGTTGATATCCTGCTAGGTTGCGCTCTGTGGCTGTGCTACACTTATAGGAAAGGTCGTAAAAAACAACGAGCGTAGCGAATATGTTTTTGAGATCCAGCACTATTGTTATCGGAAGATGGCATCAGTTCAATAACGCGCAAACTCACCAAACACGCTGAACAAATCAGACATCATCTCCTAACAATAGTGCTGGATGATGACTTTCAAAGACTCGCTTTGCTCGTTAAGAAAATCAATCATATGAAAGGACTACATATCGTCGCGTTTATTCTCCTCATTGTTGGAGGTCTCAACTGGGGACTTGTCGGTATTGGAACTGGAGATATCGTCACCAGTTTCCTTGGGGAAGGGACGGCCAATGTTATCTTTATTCTCGTCGGTCTTGCCGCGATTCTTGAGATTGTGACGCACAAGAAATCCTGTAAGGCGTGCGAGGTTGGCGGTTCGGCTGGAGGCACGGCATAGTCGCAGACACGGAAGCGGTACGGAACGCAGCTGACACGGAACTCACCTTGAACAAAACTCGCCACGCGGCGAGTTTTGTGTTTGAGGGCAAAAACTGATACGTTACTAGTATGCGCTCTTCGCTCCCTGGTAGCAGAACCGCGAAGACGTGGTTCGCTACGGGGCAGGCAGTTGGTAAGCGAATAACTACGCGCGCGGTTAGCTCAGTTGGTAGAGCACTCGATTTACACTCGAGATGTCGCAGGTTCGAGCCCTGCACCGCGCATATGAGCAAGTGTCTCACCTGCATCGTGCATGGCAAAGTACAAGGCGTTTCATTCCGTGACTACACCCGAGAGTGTGCGCGAAAGCTGGCTCTTGTTGGTACCGTTCGGAATTGTCCGGACGAGACTGTAGAGGTAATCGCCGAAGGAGAAGAGTCCGCGCTGAAGGCGTTTATTTTGGCCCTCAAAACGAAATATCCATACGTTAAGATTACCGGAATTGACGAAGTGTGGAGTGACGCTGTCGGGTCGTATACTGACTTCCGTATTCTTTAATCTTAAATCATGAATCGTAAATCTATTCCTATTCTCTACGAAGACGACGACGTACTGGTGATAAACAAACCGGCCGGTCTTGTCGTGCATTCCGATGGCAGAACCAAAGAACCGACGCTCGTGGAGTGGATACTGAAGAAGTACCCCAAAATTAAGGGAGTAGGAGATAAGATTGAAGATTTAGGATTTAAGATTAAAGAAAGAAAAGACGACAGATTTACTGACAACTTACATCTTAAATCTGACAACTTGGAGCGAAGCGGAATCGTGCACCGATTAGATAGAGAAACAAGCGGAGCGCTCATTATCGCCAAAAATCAAGATGCATTCTATTTTCTCAAGCATCAATTCAAGAAGCAGGAAGTGCGCAAAACGTATCACGCGTTTGTCTATGGCAGGGTGAAAAATGACGATGGACTCATTGACCGTCCCATCGCGCGCAGCCGTACGAACCCCGTTCTCTGGTCCGCTACCCGAGGGCGGAAAGGAGAGGATAGGGAGGCGATAACAGAATACCGCGTACTTGGACGTCTTATTCTCCCTTATCAAGGGGAGCACTTGGCGTCTTCGCCAAGGAGGGGTGTGCACGAATCCGATACGGCTTTTACCTTTCTTGAGCTCTATCCGCGCACCGGTCGGACGCACCAGCTTCGGGTGCACCTCAAGGCCATCAATTACCCGATTGTGGCCGACAAACTCTATGCCCCGAACCGCGAAACTGCCCTCGGCTTCAAACGGCTCGCGCTTCACTCGCGATTGATATCGTTCCTGCTTCCGAACGGAAAACGAATGTCGGTTGAGGCGCCGTATCCCAAAGATTTTGAGGCCGCCCTCAAAATCTTTGGGAAGCATCAATAACCCCGCCCGTACCGAAGCGGTACGTTCGGGCGGGCAAGAAACAAACACCAAACGCGACACGGCTAAATCTCCGGTTCTCACTTTTTGGTTATTGGATATTGGTGTTTGGTTATTCCAAAAGCACTTTACTTTTCCTCAAGTCTTGTGTAAAGTGCTGTGGTTATGCCAATCACCATTTCATCCGTAAATATTGAGGAACGCAGAACTCTCGGTCTGCACGCCGGGGACACCATACGCGTCTGGCAAAAAATTACCGACCGCGTCATTGAGAAGGATAAAGTGAAAGAGAAAAGCCGTTTACAGGCGTTTGAAGGGCTCGTTCTTGCACGAAAACACGGTGCCGAAGCCGGAGGGACTTTTACGGTACGCCGCGTTATTGACGGGGTGGGGGTGGAACGCATTTTCCCCCTGTATGCTCCAACCATTGATAAGATTGAAATATTGAAACGCGCCAAAGTCCGCCGCGCGAAACTCTACCACATCCGCAAGAAAGCAACCAAAGAAATCAAGCGGGCTATGCGGCACGAACGGTTTGAAAAGAAAGAGACAGTTGTTGCCGAAGTTCCGGTAGCGGAAGAAACAAAAGCGTAAATCAATCCTTAATCTTTCATCCTTAATCCTTAACGAACCCACCCCGCGGAAGCGGGGTTTACGGTTTCAATAATTGGTAGACGTTGTTACCTTGAGGGTGATATACTTAAGCAATGGGGAAGAGAGGACCAAAGCCAAAAGGGAAGGTGAAAATAAAATGGTCAGCCGATTTTGCTTATGCCGTCGGTCTTATTACGACGGACGGTTGTTTGTCAAAAAGTGGTCGCCACATCCTTTTTGTGTCTACGGAAAAAGAACAAATCAGCAATTATATGAGAGCTTTGGGTATTGAAAATATCATTGGCCGCACAACATCTAGTTATACCAATAAAAAAGCTTTTCGCGTACAATTTAGCGATGTGCTTTTTTACAAATTTCTTTTGGAAATAGGATTAACTCCGGCGAAATCACTTACGATAAAACAAGTTGCTGTTCCAGAAAGATATTTTTTTGACTTTCTGCGCGGATGTTTCGATGGGGATGGTTGTTCGTACTCCTATTGGGACCCAAGATGGAAATCAAGTTTTATGTTTTACATAAGTTTTGCTTCGGGAAGCGTTGCCTTTGTTATTTGGCTACAATCAATGATTGCAAAGTTATCCAATCTGTATGGACATATAACCACACACAGAAAAAAAGGCGGAAAGAATAATTACTATCAGTTGAAATATTCAAAATACGAGGCGATGAAGATTACGCAGTTGATGTATGAGAACAAACATGGTGTCAAATTAACTAGAAAATACTTGAAAATAAAGACAAGTTTAGATATAGTGCATAAGCATAAGGGCAGGGTGTTTGTGAGGTAATGCGCGGGTGGCGAAACTAGAAGACGCAATAGCTTGAGGGGCTATCGGCCGCAAGGCTGTGCAGGTGCAAGTCCTGTCCCGCGCA
>CAYHOU010000106.1:0-3451 GCA_964358195.1 uncultured Candidatus Saccharibacteria bacterium
CACTGTTCCATTTGTCAAAGTCTTTCTTCATTGATTCCTACTTGAAATAATTCTTGCTGAAATCGCCGATAGCCGCCTTGAGCGATGCAGTTGTTTCGTCCGAAAGCTCGCCCGACTCGCGAATAGCGGCGAGGACTTTTTCGTGGCGTTCGCGGACGAATTCCAAAAGCTTGCTCTCAAACTCACGAACACGGGCGACGGGAATGGAGTCAAGAAATCCCTGTGTACCGGCAAAGATAGAGATGACTTCTTCCTCAAACGGCAAGCTGGCGTACTGCGGTTGTTTCAAGAGCTCTGTAAGGCGCTGACCACGCTCAATCTTCTTCTTAGTTCCCTCATCCAAGTCCTGTCCGAATTGCGCGAAGGCCGCAAGCTCACGGAATTGCGCGAGTTCAAGACGAAGCGTACCGGCGATTTTCTTCATCGCTTTCGTCTGTGCGGCGGAACCGACACGGGAAACGGAAAGTCCGACGTTGATAGCGGGACGCGCGCCCTGATAGAAGAGTTCAGGCTCAAGGTAAATCTGTCCATCGGTAATAGAAATAACGTTGGTCGGAATGTACGCCGAGATGTCGGCAAGTTGGGTTTCAATAATCGGAAGCGCGGTAAGAGAGCCTCCGCCGAACGCCTTACTCATCTTCGCGGCACGTTCAAGAAGACGTGAGTGGAGGTAGAAGACGTCGCCCGGATAAGCTTCACGGCCCGGCGGACGGCGAAGGAGGAGCGAAATCTGGCGATACGCCCACGCATGCTTGGAAAGGTCGTCGTACACGACAAGCGCGTCCTCGCCTTTTTCCATAAAGTACTCGCCGATGGCGCAACCTGCGTACGGAGCGAGGTACTGGAGCGATGCTGCATCGGAAGCGGAGGCTGAAACGACCACGGTGTATGAAAGCGCGCCCGCCTCACGAAGCTTCTCCACGATTTGCGCAACCTTGGATTCCTTCTGACCGATGGCGACATAAATACACTTTACCTTCCGATACTTTTTCTCCTTTCCTTGATTTATGATGGCATCAATACCGATAGCGGTCTTGCCGATTTGGCGATCACCGATGATGAGCTCGCGTTGCCCGCGCCCAATCGGAATAACGGCGTCAATCGCCTTTATGCCTGTATGAAGCGGCGTGTTGACCGACTCGCGCGTAATAACACCGGAAGCAATTTTCTCAAGAGGCTGGCGCTTCATTTTTTCTGCGTTGAACGCCGGGCCACCGTCCTTTGGATTGCCCAGCGGGTCAATGACTCGCCCGAGCATATCGTCGCTCACGGGGATTGAAAGAATCTGTCCGGTACTCTTCACCTTCTGTCCCTCCGCCACCTTGTCAGCTTCGCCAAGAATAATCGCCTTCACCGAATACTCTTCAAGGTTGAGTGCCATACCTTGAACGACTCCTTCGGAGGTCTCAAACTCAACGATTTCCGAATAAAGCACGGCCGAAAGTCCACGAATTTCCGCGACACCGTCGCCTGCGCGTATCACCGTGCCGACGTGCTGGATTTCCGGTCCGCGTTTCAGCTTCTGCACCTCCTCTTTCAATTGTTGGATGATAATATCTTTTGACATAAATTTCGAATACCTAATGTCTAATTTCGAAAAATACCAAATATCAAACTTTTAAATATTTCTTATTCAGTATTGAATATTTTTCGAGATTCGAAATTCGAGATTCGGTATTACTTAATAAATGCTTCTCTCGCCCGACCCAACCGCCCCGCAACCGAGTTATCAACTCGTAAGTCATCAACCTCCACCACCGCTCCGCCTAACAGGCGTACATCACGGAGAGTGGTTACCCTTGATTTAAAGTGAATCTGGCGGGCGACCCCTTCGGCTGACACTCGCTCGGGAGTTGAAATCGTCACCTCCCGAATCTTCGCCTTTTTATCCGAAAGCTCCTCAAACTCCCGAATAATTTCCGGAAGAAGCCTGAGAGCGTTATTCTTGGTAACTGCAGAGAGAAACTCACGTATCGCCTCCCGACGTTTGGGTGCCGAAGCTTCTTCCACGAGGTCAAAAAGTGCCTCGGCATATTGTACCGAAGTGTAGCGCATAGCTAGGCTTTTTTAGCTCCTTCACGAATTGCGGAAAGGGCTTGTTCAACCATCTTTCCTTGTGTTCTCGCGTCAAGCACATCACCGAGTGTCTGTTCAATGGTGGAAACGATAAGGGAACCCACTTCTCCCTTCACCTCGGCAAGCAGACGGGTACGCTCCTCACGAAGCTTTTTCTCCGATTCGGCGTGCATCCTCGCGATTTCCTCCTTCGCCGAGGCGACCATTTTCTTCTTCATCTCCTCCCCGTTCTTCTTTGAGGCCTCGACGATAGCGATTCCGTCTAGGCGCGCTTGCGCGAGAATCTTTTCCCGCTCAGTGTCGGCTGACGCGAGTTTGGCAGTAGCTTTTTCTTCCTTTTCCAAAGTGCTGAGTACTCCTTCTCGTCGCTCGTCCAGCATCTTCATCACCGGCTTGTAGACGAATTTGAGTAGAACAGCCAAAAGAATCGCGAAGTTAACAATCTGCGCGACGAGGATATGCCATTCTATGCCTAATGAATGTAGTAGCTCCGCCATAAAACTAATCAACTAATTACTAATCTGCGAATACCTGCCAATCCAGCCTGTTTCTTTTCTTATTCGCAGGCATTAGTTGGATTAGTGTATTCGTAGATTCGTTTTACTTTTAGACGAATTTGATGATAAGTGCCACCACAAGCGCGTAAATCGCGATAGCTTCCGCGAACGCGATGGCGAGAATCATAGCCGTCTGGATTTTCGGAGCTGCTTCCGGATTTCGTCCGATAGCCTCCATCGCCTTTCCGGCGAGAAGTCCGATGCCGATGCCCGGGCCGATAGCTCCCGCGCCGATGGCGATTGCCGCTGCAATTGATTCCATAGTTTTGAAATTAAACAATTATCTGATAATTAAAATTGGCTTCATCTTAACGTATCTCGCATATAACTTCAATATGTTTCGAATAACCAATCACCAAGATACAATAACCAAACAAATTCCAAACTCCAATCAGTTGCTCGTACTTTGGTTTGGAGCTTGCCTCTTGGTTATTGGTGATTCAAGTTTCAGTGCTCTGCATGACTCACACTGAAACTTGAAAACGCGACCATTGCGAGCGTGCCAAAAATCAGCGCCTGAATGAAGCCGACAAACAGTTCAAGTCCGAGAAACGGGAGTGGTGCGATGTAGGGGACGAGAAAGGCGATGATGGTAAGAAGTACTTCGCCAGCGAAAATATTTCCGAACAACCGAAATGAAAACGAAACAACTTTTGCAATTTCGCTCACGATTTCAAGAATGCCCGTAAAGGTGGCGATAGGACTCTTAAATGTAATGAATTTACCTACATGACCCTTGATGCCGAGGGTAACGACACCGAAGAAATGCGACAGCGACACGGCGATAAGCGCGAGTGCCAGCGTCATATTGAGGTCGG
>CAYHOU010000107.1:0-3420 GCA_964358195.1 uncultured Candidatus Saccharibacteria bacterium
CTTTTTCCCTATACACATGATACTGAGCTTATCTATGGCGGAAATCCCAAACACCAATATCCAAATCCCAAACAAATTCCAATAACCAAGATAACAAATCCAAAACGGGTCCTATTTCGGATTTCGTCATTAGAGCTTGGAGATTGTTTGTAATTTGCCTGCCCGCCGATTGGCAGGCGGGGTGTTTGGTGCTTGGAATTTCGTCAAGAAGCTACGACGGTGCACGGGGGAAATCCCATATTTCTTGAGTGCGGTGTAGTGGGCTTTCGTCCCATATCCTTTATGCCGTTCAAACCCGTATACAGGATACCGCTTTCCCAGCCGCACCATGTGCAGGTCGCGAAGAACCTTCGCCATAATGGACGCCCCCGCGATGAGCGGAACTTTTTCGTCGCCCCGTATAATCGTTTGCTGACTCCTGAACGCGCGCGGAGCCTTGATGCCTCCATCCAAAAAGATATCGGAGGATTCCGGTGTCGCGCCAAGTTTTTTGAGGACCGTGTTGATTGCTTTCCGGAGCGCGTAGGAAAGTCCTCGCCTGTCTATGACCTTTTCACTGACGAATACGGTGCTCCACCGACACTCCTCCGATTCCGCGGCTTTTGCGATACGACAAAACCATTCCTCGCGTTTCCGCGTGGTAAGCTGTTTTGAATCCCGAATAGAGGAGAAGGTTTCTGAAAATTCCAGAGAGAATGGCGTTCTCGCAAGACACGCTCCAACACACAGCGGTCCCGCCAAGGGGCCACGGCCTACCTCGTCAATACCGATGGCATACCTGTCTCCCATGATATTCAGACATTGAACGCGTACAAAAAGATGGCCACCGTGAGAAGGAGTGCGGTGACGCCCACCCCAATGAGCACCATATTCGCTCCCGTATCGTCTTTCGCAAGTCCAAGAATAATGGGGAGCGTCGTGATGAAGCCCTTTTTCTCCGCGGCAGCTATTTCCGTCAGCTTCCGCAAAGAAGCGTCATATTCTTTTTCTTCACTGAATTCTACTTCGTCCATAAGTTAAGAATGAAAATATCTAATTTCGAATACCTAATATCTAAAAATATTGAATAACTAATATCAAATCAAACAAAACTGAAGATACCAATTTCTGGCTTGTTTATTGGATATTCGATATTTTTTGATATTCGAAATTAGATATTCGGTATTAAGTATATATCAAAAGTCATCTCTGTCTATAAATTAAGGACGTATAGTATACTAACCGTATGCCCCGCTACACCCCCCTAAATGTGCATAGTCACTATAGCCTTCTCTCCGCCCTGCCGAAGATCCCCGACCTTGTGACGCACGCGAAAAAATCGGGGTGTACGGCACTCGCGCTTACGGATAACGGCAATCTGTATGGAGCGATTGAGTTCTACAAGGAGTGTCGGAAAAAAGGCTTGAAACCCATTATCGGCATACACGCGTATCTAGCGCTCCGCTCCCGCGCCGACAAGCAGACTGGTGTGGATAATCGCAGGCATCGCCTCCTTCTCCTCGCCAAAGATGAAACCGGCTATCGCAACCTTCTCAAACTTTCAAGTCGTTCCCATCTTGAGGGGTTCTACTACAAACCGAGAATTGACCGTGAACTCCTGACCGAATACGCTGAAGGGCTTATCGCCATCGCGCCGGCCTTTGACTCGGATATACGCTCTCTTATCTCCACACACGATGACGAAGCGCTCCAAGCGCGCCTGCGCTACTATACGGACACCTTCGGTCCGGACGGGTTTTATCTTGAGGTGAGCCGGCATCCGCAGATAGAAGGGCATGACGAGATGATGCGGCAAGTTATTCTGCTCGGTAAGAAACATTCGGTTCCGCTCGTCGCTTCGCAGGAAGTGTATTACCTGTTCCCCGAAGAGAAAAAAGCGAGGGAGACGCTTCTCCTCGTGAATTCGCAGGGCGAGCCGAAAGATTTCCAGACGGACGAGTCCGATTTTTCGTTTATGTCGCTTGAAAAGACTGAAGAGATGTTCAGCGATATTCCCGAAGCCGTTCTGAACACGTCCCGCATCGCGGGCAGGTGCACCCTTGAACTGGAACTCGGCAAATGGGTGTTCCCCGACTACAAAACAAAAAACGGCGAAAGCTACGACGATGAACTCCGAAGTATGGTGCATTCCGGCATTGAAAAAAGAAGTATCGCAAGAACCCCCGAACTGGACACGCGCGTGGAGTATGAACTCAAAATTATTAAGGATAAAGGATATGCTCCCTACTTTCTTGTCGTCACGGACCTCCTGCGGTTCGCGCACGAACAAGGAATTCTCACGACTATCCGAGGCTCCGTCGCCGGTTCTATGGTGACCTATCTCGCGGGTATTACAAACGTCAATCCGTTTCTGTACAAGCTCCCGTTTGAGCGATTCCTCAACCCCGAACGCCCGTCGGCGCCCGATATTGATATGGACTACGCGGATAATCGGCGGGACGAAATGATTGAGTACGCGAAGCGGAAATATGGTTCGGACAAAGTCGCCCAAATCGGCACGTTCGGAACCATGATGGCACGCGGGAGCGTGCGCGATATCGCGCGCGCGATGGGTTTTGAATACTCGCTCGGCGACCGTATCGCGAAGCTCATTCCGTTCGGTTCGCAGGGTTTCCCTATGTCTATCGATCGCGCGCTTGAGCTTGTGCCGGAACTCGCGAAGCTCTACAAGGACGACGCGGGCACAAAAACAATTATCGATATGGCGAAAAAGATTGAAGGGTGCGCGAGACATATCAGCGTACACGCCGCGGGTGTCGTTATATCCCCGACTCCTCTTACCGATTTTGTTCCACTCCAGCTGGACCCAAAAGGAGGCAAGCTTATCACCCAATATGATATGTATGCCGTTGAAGACGCGGGACTTTTGAAATTTGATTTTCTGGGTATTAAAAACCTCTCCATTCTCGCGGACGCGGTAGCTCTCGTGAAAAAGATTGAGGGTAAGGATATTGATATTGAGAACGTGAAAGTTGATGACAAGAGAACGTTTGAGATGTTGGCGCTCGGTGAAACGGGAGGTCTCTTTCAGCTGAACGGTTCGGGAATGACGCGATACTTGAAGGAACTACGCCCCTCTTCCATTCACGATATTAACGCAATGGTCGCACTCTACCGACCGGGGCCAATGGAATCAATCCCGCAATACATAGAGCGTAAACATACTCCGGCTCTCGTACAGTACCTTGACCCACGCATGGAGGATATCCTCGCGAATTCCTATGGCGTCATTACGTATCAAGACGACGTGATGCTTATCGCCATTAAACTCGCCGGGTATTCGTGGCTTGAGGCGGACAAACTCCGCAAGGCGATGGGCAAGAAAATCCCCGCGGAAATGCAGGCGCAGCGGGAAAAGCTTATCACCGGATGCATTAAAAACGGAATGACAAAAGAGAAAGCTGAAAAATTGTGGGGACT
>CAYHOU010000108.1:0-3400 GCA_964358195.1 uncultured Candidatus Saccharibacteria bacterium
TTTTCATAGGAGTTGAATGTTTTGTGCCTTTTTGCACCCCTTCGCCTCGAGGACTCGGCACTTCCCCTCTAAAGAGGGGCAGGGGAAGAACAGATCACCCGTGATATTCTGCAATCTTAACTTTCGCTGGCTCCAGTATTTTACCATGAAGCGCGTAGCCTTTCTGCACGACAGAGTGTACCGTGTGGTCCTCCGCCTTGTTCGCTGTCGGAACGCTCTCAATACTGGCATGCTTCGCGGGATCAAAGGGTTCACCCACTTTTGGGTCAATAAGTGTAATCCCGTGCTTCTCAAGAGAACCCAGAAGCTGGGAATAAATATACTGCACACCCATACGCCAGTTAAGGTCAACTTTTTCCCACGCCTCTTTGTTACCGAACGCCGTATGAAACGAATCAAGCGCGGGCAAGAGCTCCTTTATAAGTTCTCGCTTTGAAAACTTCACGAACTCTCCGCGCTCTTCCTCCTCGCGCTTTTTGGCGTTCACAAAATCGGCTTTGGCTCTCTGCCAGCCGTCAAGATTTTCCCCTGCCTCTTTTTGGGCGAGTTTCAGCTTCTCCTTCAAAGAGGTAATCATCTCCATCGGGTCTTTTCCGCCAAAGGCGGATCCGCCTAGGGAGGAGGCGCTATCGGAATCAAGCTCGGTCTCAAAAGTCACGTCATCCGTATCCTTGTTATGTTCGTCATCAGTCATGATTGTGTCATTCCCGCGTAGGCGGGAATCCAGTCAAATCAGTGCTAATTCTGGATTCCCACTTTCGTGGGAATGACAGAACTACTATTTGACGTTGTTCGAACTATGCTATCAATTTTTTTGCATGAAGGCAAGAGAATCACAAAACAAAAACACCCCATAAGGGTGCTTTTGTTTGTACTTATCGTTTTGACCACTGTGGGGATTTTCTCGCCTTCTTCAGACCGAATTTCCGGCGTTCCTTGGAACGCGGGTCACGTTTGAGGAAACCGGCCTTTTTGAGTTTCTTGCGAAGTTCGGCATCGTGTTCCACAAGAGCTCGGGAAATACCGTGCCGGAGCGCCTCCGCCTGCGCGGAAAGGCCTCCGCCGGCTATCATCGCGGTGATTTTGAACTTCACCGGAAGTTTCGCCTTGGTAATGGCATCTTGCGCTACGCGCCGTTGTTCATCGGTCTTAAAATACGTTTCCACATCCTTGTCATTGACAGTTATGGACTGCTTGGTTCCCGGGGTAATACGAACCCGCGCGGCAGCGGTTTTCCGTCGCCCGATGGTTTCGATGTAGCGTTCTGCTGTTGATTCCATATCCTTAAGCTAGTTAAAACCAATCTACGAATGAACTAATGCAACGAATACCTACAAATAAGGATTGCGTTATTAGTTGGTATTAGCAGATTCGTATATTAGCTGATTAGTTTTTTACGGTTAAGTGCTTAATAATCCGAGAACGCTGTCTATTTCGCGGAAGCATACCGAGTATCACTTTCCGGAGTAATTCCGCGTGTCCTTTTTTTGTGACAAAATCGGCGAGTTGCGTTTCCCTGAGGCCGCCCGGATAGCCGGAGTAGCGGAGGTATATCGTTTGCGTGCCCTTCTTCTCCGTAATGGAAATCTTTGCCGCGTTTAGAATCTCCACCTGCGCGTCGGGAAGTTCATTCGGCACATACGCTGCGGAACCTTTGCCACGCAAATAGAGCGCCGCCTGGCTGGCGACTCGTCCCAATTTCTTTCCTTGTGCATCTATGAGGTAACGCATAACTGATGACTTATAACTGAATGACTGAATAACGGAAGACTTAATTGCGAAGCAATGGGTTATTCAGTTATTCAGTTATGTGTACTTGGTTATACCAGCTCTATGTAAGCCATATCCGCCCCGTCGCTCAACCGAAAACCTGCCTTAACGATGCGCGTGTAGCCACCTTTGCGGGAAGCATACTTTGGGGCGATTTCTTTGTAAAGTTTTCCCAGATTCATGTCATTTCTGAGACGTGTTTTCACGAGCCGCCTTGAAGCCGGCGTTCCCGTTTTTGAAAGCGTGATGATGCGCTCCACGAACGGGCGAAGCGCCTTTGCCTTAACTTTGGTTGTCTTAATACGTCCTTCTTTGAGGAGCGACTGCGCGAGGGAACGCATCAGCGCGTGACGCTGATTCTTTTCCCGTCCGAACTTTTTTACTCGGTTATGATGTCTCATGATTTTAATATCGAATTTCGAATACCTAATTTCGAAAAATATCCAATATCAAATAAGAAAAAAGCTAAAATTTTCTGGTTGTGTATTAGGTATTTTTAGATATTCGAAATTTGGTATTCGATATTACTTAAGCGTTATTCCCATCCCTGAAAGTACTTTTTTGATTTCTTGCACACCCTTGCTTCCGAGTCCGTCAATGTCAAGAATATCTTCCTCCTTCTTTCGAACCAGACCTCCGAGCGTGCGAATGTTCGCGCTGGCAAGCGCGTTAGCCGTCCTTTGCGAAAGGCCGATGGTTTCAATACGGGTCTTCAAAAGTTCGGTATCAATCTCGCGTTTGGGTGTGGACAATTCTTCTCCTTTTTCCGACTCGCCATCTTCCGCCGAAGGAGCGGCTTCTTCCTCAAACCCGACGATTGCTTTGAGTTGGGAAATCATAATGCCGATAGCGTGTTCAAGAGCCTCCTTTGACGAGAGAGAGCCGTCGGTTTCAATGAAAATCCGCAAACGGTTGAAGTCGGTTCGGTTGCCCACGCGCATATTTTCCACCTCATAATTGACGCGGCGAATGGGAGAGAAAATAGCGTCAAGGGTAATTTGCCCGATTTCCACGCGGTCTTTCTGGAGCACTTCCTTGGGAACATAGCCAAGACCTTTCTCAACCTTCAGCTCAACTGCAAGCTCCGCACTCCTTTCGGTCAGCGTCGCGATATGTTGCTCGGGATTTAGAATGGCGATTTGTCCGGGATGCACAAGATCCTTGGCCGTAACTTCCTTTATTCCTTTCACCGAAAGCGAAAGGGTCTGCGGCTCGTCCGAATGCATCGCGAGACGAATCCGCTTCAAATTGAGAATAATCGTTACGACATCTTCCTTCACGCCGGCAAGCGTTGAGAACTCATGCTCTACGCCGTCTATTTTGATTCCCGTTATTGCCGCTCCGGGGAGAGAAGAGAGAATAATCCTGCGGAGAGAGTTTCCGAGGGTATGGCCATAACCGGGGTATAGCCCGTCTATTTCATAGGTTCCCGAAGACCCTTCTTCCTTAACAATACGGGGCTTGGAAGGGAGGATGATATTAAAATCCGACATAGATGGTGGGCGATTCGGGACAGAGTTACTCAATCGTTCCCGGACCGCCTAGTTAATAACTAACCTAATTATTAATGTAGTAAAAACTTACTGCAATATTCTAACTCATTTTCTAGAATTACGCAAGGGGTTTACGG
>CAYHOU010000109.1:0-3355 GCA_964358195.1 uncultured Candidatus Saccharibacteria bacterium
TTACCTGTGCGACGCATCCGTTGAAGTTAAGATAGGGTACGGGCACCAACGTATCAGGCCAGCCGATACAGCTAAATTGATTTTTCTGCGGTTTCAGCGCATTCGCCGCCGCGGTCGCCGCGCCTGCGGCTTTTTCAGCCGCGGTCGGCTGACTCCCCGCGCTTCCGGGAGCGCCTCCCGGAGCGAAATAACTCGCCGGGTCGTATGTAGGTTGGGTCCCCACCCCCGTTGGGTCTCCTCCCGGTCCGAGAGCCGGAGGTGTCGGAGGAACATATACAAAGGGAGGAACGATGGTCGCATGAAGAAGTGTCGGCTGAACCAGCATCCACGCCATACCCCCGATAAACACGGAGAGGAACAGTGTCGCGATATGAAGTTTTTTGGTTCGGAGGAAATACATACGTTTTTCTTTTTTGACTGTCATCCTCGCCTCTTCTTTCTGTCATCTTCCCTTTCTCTTCTTCCTGTCATTCCCTTGGAAAAGGGAATCCAGTTTTTCTTCTCTGGATTCCCGCCTACGCGGGAATGACACCCACATCATATCTATTGTACCGTGAACTCAGCCTTTACCGACCCGACCGGTGTTGCCGTAACAGAGGTATCGGTCAGCGCGTCAATCACGAGCCTAAACGGAACACCGGTACAGGATACGGATTCACACTTCTGCGAACCTTTAAGCGTGATTTCTATCGGCTTTGTGTTGAGGAGCGGTACATCTGTAATAAAGAAGAGCTCATTTCCCGGCGCATCCTCGGGAACGGCCGCGTCGGCAGTAAAGCCATTCTCATCAATCATATTCTTTCGTTTTGACTCGCCGTCTATTCGGTAGAGAAGGTTGAGACTGTTGAAACTGTTGGTAAACGGCTCCGGCCCTTTCTTGTAACCTTCAAAGCAGGCGGTTGCCGCAACTCCCGCAGGGCATTTGGCAAAGTATCGCGCCCGGAACGTGATTTTCTCCCGCGCCTGATTCGGGGTGAAAAAGAGCGGACCCCATTCAAACATATTCCCCATCGTCCACTGCGTTGGATTTCTGAATGTTTGTTGCGCCGGAGTTGCGGTGAAAGAAAAGGCCACAACCTGTGCCGGAGTATTCCCCGGTGTGTCTAGACTAGTTTGTTTCCCAAACACTTCCACTTCGGCGAGACCTAAGTAGTCCCCTGCCCAACCTTGTTGGGGGAATTGAGAGATAACCACATAGCGGCCTTTTTTATCCGAAGGAACCGAAATCTCAACGACGTTATTCCCTCCCGCCCTGCTCACTATTCTGGTTTCACTAAAGACCGCTTTGCTTACAGCCTCGTCAATTGATGCAAGTGGATCAAAGTTTGTTACAGATACTCTAAACTGCACGGAATACAGCGTACTGAAAGAATAGATACCGCGGTCTTGATTAACCTGAAGATTAACTACCGATGGCGCGTACACATTTATTTTACTGATTTCCTGTATATTCCATTCAGGTTTATCTGACCGCGCGTTAGTAGCCAAATCAACTGACCACCACTCCTTTTGCCCCTTTCCTGTAAATGCAAGACCATACAATTTACTCCCCTCTTTATTGGTGTTGACCGCATACTCCGGTCCAGGACGATAATTCCACTCTCGACCTTCTACAAAATCTCCCCCAAAACTAACTTGGAGCGTACTTGATTGAACCGCTTTCTTATTTAGCGCGATATTCTCCTCCTTTGGTGGCGGTGGCGGTGGCGGTGTTCCCGGCGGCACCTCCGTGTCGCCCGACAGCACCCCTCGCCCTCCTGCCGCCGCGTCGTCAATGAGCGCATTCCACTCGTTTTGGCACCCCGCCTTTACCGTCGCAAAGTACGCTTCCCACGTCTGTGCCACAGGGCGCATAATGAGTGTAAATCCGTTTTTTTTATTCCGTGCCTTTTTAAACCCGCTTCCCCTGCCTTCATCCCCGTCTATCGCGGCAAGTTCAACGCTCATTTCAGTGCCCAGCATATCCGTCCATACCTGCAGACCCTTTGTATTGTTAAGATTAGCCGCACTCGGGTTAGTGTCATCAGGCACATACAAGCCGCTTTCCAGAGATGTTTCTTCGGTCGCCGGATAGTAGCGAAGCCTGCACTCAATCCCCGGCGGAGTTTTGGCGTCGGTCGCCTTGACCGCTTTGGTTGGGTCGGTGGATAGAGCGTCCGTGGCGCTCTGTCCCCCGTCCGTAATACCCCCTTTACTCGCGCCGAGAAGCCCACCCACGCCGGTTACCGCTTTGACGAGGAGTTGGTTAATGAGCGCGCCAACAACTTCATCAATTTCACTGGCAAGCTCCAGTTCGCGGAACGTAGTGGCAAGCGCACCGGTCGTCTGGCCTTCAATAATACTTCCGGGAGTCTTAATCGGACCTTCTTTAATGCAGGGGCCTTTGCGAGTCACTTTTCCTTGAGCATCTTTCACATCAGGCCCCCACTTTTCACAGCTCCGCCACGACTTAAATCCTTTACCCCAGTCCAGAAGTTTAATCTGCTGGCCGGTCGCGGTGGTAATGCTCGCGCTCATAATATTCGTTACGCCAATATACGCACCATAGGGGTTGTTTGATTGCGTGCCGGCGATATGCACCCACCTGCTTAAATTACCGGAGCCGACGGTGCCGGACACGAAGCTGTCATATGCCCCTTGCACGTTGGCAATCACGTCAGAAAGGCGGCAGGTTACTTCCTGTCTGGTGCGGAGTCCGATATTTAATCCGAGCGCGAACTTAATGTTTAACTTAAACGGAGCACACAGAAGCGGGGAGATATCCTGAATAACCTTGCCAATGGTCTGGTCAGCCACATCCGAGAGAAAACCTGCGGGATTGGTAATAAAGGAGGGAGCCACCTCAAATCCGCTGTTAATCCAGTTGACGATTGATTGGGTGAAGGTGTGGAGGAGGGTTTTGGCGATGATTTTGGTGAGGCTATTGAGGAAGCATGACCGGAACTCGTTACCAGCGGTAGACTCCGCCTCTAGTTGTGCGACTATAACGTCGGCTGTGCCAACGTTGAACGCAAGCAAGAGACCCGCTTCAGCGGCCGCTTTTGACCTGGCAAGTGTCCTTGCCGCAAAACATTCGGAGAGCGAGACCAGCGCTTCGGCCTTTTGCGGACGCACGAAAAGAAACACGGGCACAACCAGCGTTATAGCCAAAAACCCGAGGAGCACCTTTTTTACGGCTTCTCTCACATCCACGTTATTATATCAGACCTTTGTGGATAACCCGTGCATATAAAGTGGATAAGCGCCAAAAAGTAAGGAGCGGAGCGACTATACTTTTTGAGCGCCCCCGCGGAGGCGGGGGTCCAGTCTCTTTTCTCTGGATTCCCGCATACGCGGGAACGACAGAAGACTGTCG
>CAYHOU010000110.1:0-3352 GCA_964358195.1 uncultured Candidatus Saccharibacteria bacterium
TACCGGTAGAACCTTCATGAGCGCTCACCGCCGGAGGCGGTGGCTATGAAGTAGTCTACCGAAGCAGTCGTAGACTAGAGGTCTTCATTCGTGTGCGCCTGTCTGCGTGCATCGCACAGGCAGGCTATCCGCGAAGCGTATCTACTAAAAAATCCCACCGCCTCAAGGAAGCGGTGGGAATGCGAGAAAAAGTGATGCAAGTTGCGAAAACGGAGTCCGGTCGGTTAATCCTCCCGCCAGTTTTGGCCCTCGGGCTCCGCCGTGAGCGTGGCGGGGAATCGGATTTCTTTGGCGGCCTCGCGAATCTTGGCGATGATTTCGGGAGGGTACATACTCCCGAACCACACCTCGGCCAGCATGGGAAACTGGAGCAGTCCGATTTCCGTGATGAGAAAAAGGTGCGGGTCGCCGACTTCAATGTCACCGGTTGCCGACAATGTAGAGTTATCCCACACATCAAACTGAATCGTGACTGACTTGGGCACGCCTACTTTCGTATCCGGCAGTTTGGTGATTCTTCCGGTCCGAATATACACACTGCCGTCTTTCACCATGACGACATAGACCGGAAAGTTGAGGCTACCCCACATCGTGAGCCGACGGAATGCGACTGGAAGAAAGGGTTTGTTTGCGACGGGGGCAGACATTGCCACGACACCCAAACCAATGTTGGCGAACATAGCGGTTGTGACAGGAATTTCTTCTTCACTTTCAGTAACGACGCCGGGCGGTAATTGACCATTCATGGGTTCTCCATTCTGCCATACTGGTGGCGGTTTTTGCTTTCGGAGCGCTAGCGAAGTGACCAGTATTCACTCGCTTTTTCTCACGGAACACTAACACTCAAAAACTACTTGGTCAATCGTACGCTGTCCGTCGCACTGATTTTATATCTACTTACAATAATCGCTTGTCTTCCCCATCTTGCCGTCGCCACCGGGGAGCGCTTTCGCGACCCACTGTTCGTCTGCGGGGAGATAGTCGAGCCAACAGAGGGCATAGTTGTCGTATCGCCCCTGGAATTTGTGCGCCTTGCGATATGCGGAATCTTTGGCAGATTCGTTCACCTGCCGAATATCAATGAGGCCCCAGTCCATGCCAGGTTGGCCGGGAATACCGACTTCGGTCGCGAGGAGCTCTCCTTTGCTGACGAGCACCGCGTACGGACGAAGGTCGGTTGTGCGCGAATCCATTTCGACTGCCGGACGCATCTTCTCGGCGAGTTCCTGGAATTTGGCCGGGAGCTTATAGAGATGCCCAAACCGCATCATGATGCCACACTCGCTCACGATTTCAAATCCGTACTGGATGGTACCGTTCTGCAGGAACCGTGCCCCTTGCATAACGTAGCCGTCGAACGGTACGTGTACCTCTGTTGATTCTTTAAGGAGGAATCCGCCGTGCGCTTTATAGTCTGCAATGCTTTTGCCGCGTATCTGGCCGGGATAGAGTATCGCATACGCTTTCGAAAGATCTATCGGGCTTTTGAACTCCATCTTCGGACACGGCGGTGGCGTGCGCGAAGACCGCCAGATATCTTCATCCGGATAGTATTCCCACGTCACCAGCCCTGCCGTTGTTCTGAAGTTCCCTCCTCCCATCTTTAGAGGGGAGGATTGAGGTGGGGTGGTATCCCCCGAAGTGTTGGGTGTTGTTTTGGGAGGTTGCTCGCCTCCCACTTTCAACTTTGCAAGGAGCGCACGCGCAATTTTCGTGTTCATCTTTTTCGCTTCAAACCTTTTCAGCTTTGTATCAATACTCTTATACGTCGAGGGGCTGATTGCGCCGCTTTTTTGCGCAAAGCCAAGTTCGCGCTCAAGATTCGCGAGTGCTTGCGTGTCTGCACCACCGCTTCCTCCCATCTTTAGAGGAGAGGGTTGCTGTGCCCGTCCATAACTTTGCGCGGATGAGGAAGGTGGGATGTTGGGCTTTTCCTTTTCTGACGAACTCCACCACGAGAAAACTCCCGCGACCTGCGCGCTTCCATCAGGCGCGGGACTTATCGCCACCGCCACGCCGACGAGCGCCAGCGCGACAAGAATAATCATAAATCCTGCTCCTCGTTTCATTTGCATGATTCTATTGTACCGCCACTCTGCTCCGCGGGTTATACACACCCGTTCTTAATTCTCCCTTTACATAAAGGGAGCACTCGCATTCTTATGCGGGAGGGATTTTTTCTACTTACTACTAACTCTCCTTAACGTACGTCGTAGCCTCAATATTGTTCCCGTCCGGGTCAAGCACAAACCCGCCGTAATACTGTTCACCGTATTCGGGATACTTGCCGGGCGCGCCGTTATCGCGCCCGCCCGCTGCTATCGCCGCATCATAAAATTTCCTCACCATTTCGATACTCTTAACACCGAACCCCACATGGATATTTTTCGTGATTGGGTCATCCTTCCCTTCCTGTATCAGCCACACGCTCCCCGAATCATCATCGGTACTCTCAACCGCAAACCCCACCGCTCCGTCAAACTCTCCCAGTTTCTTATACCCAATAGCCCCGAGCGTCGCCTCGTAGAACGCGACGCTCTTTTTCAAGTCCCTTACTCTTATCGAAATATGATCAATCATGCGGGGCAAGCTAACCTGTACATAATTTTCCAATCAATCATCGCATCGGAAATCTCCTACGTATGGACGACCTTCTTGCGACATATATATAAGATATACAGTACTTGAGGTAGCGTTGAGAGGGCTGACGTACCATTCATCCCACCAGTCACTAAGTGGTAGATACATAGGCCATGGTTCATTCTTTTCAAAGAAGAGTATCTTGAGCGGAATTGATCTTGTACTCCCGAGAAATGCAACAGAGCGGTCTTCGTAGGCGGACTGAACGTCTCCTTGGGAAAGCGGCGCAGAACGAAGTTCGCCGACAAAAAAATCACACTGAAAAGACCCGTGGTTATACGGTCCCCCAAGATACTTCTTCTTGTCTAGTAGGAATGACGAATGCGGATGAAAGTAAGACGCCGCTTGGAAACTCCGTTCGAGCCTCCAGAGCCGGAGGTCATTAAATGGCATCCGCCACGTTACAAATAAAAGAAGCAGAGATGCAACACACAGAACAAGCACAATTGTAGCAAAAGATATCCGCAAAACAGCGCGAAGTACATCCATACTCATTTGAGCCATTTTTTTGCATACTGATAGAATTCATTACTTATCTGCAATCCACGTTCGTTAGCTTTTGGATTCGGATGAGGCGGTTTGTCCTGGTCTTTAAGGTGATACAGCGTGGCTATAATCTCCGGCTGTTTTGAGATATCGACGGCGACGCTCCATCGGTCAATGAGCTCACGCATGCGTGCGGCGGCAAACGAGATGCTGTGTTTCGGTTGCT
>CAYHOU010000111.1:0-3325 GCA_964358195.1 uncultured Candidatus Saccharibacteria bacterium
ATGAAGGGAGGGATTTAAAATCCTCCGTCCTCGCCGACTCGGACACCTCCTTTAGGAAAGGAGGAATAAGACATGAGGTTTTCTTATTCGTATCTATTCGTTGCATTAGCATTCGTTCGTATATTGGTATCATATATTAGTTATGCCACAATTCGTAAACAACGCCATATTTTGGGTAGAGGTTGAAAAGATTAAACCGAACCCGTTTCAACCCCGACGGGAGTTTGATGAGGCGCGACTTTCCGAACTCGCCGAATCAATCCGTATGTACGGTATTCTCCAGCCGCTCGTGGTTACGCGGAAGGAGATTCAGAAAGAAGATGGCGGACTTGCGACCGAATACGAACTTATTTCCGGAGAACGCCGGCTTCGCGCCTCGCGCCTCGCAGGGATTTCGCAGGTGCCAGTGCTTATTCGGCAAGGCGAGGAAAACGACCGCGAAAAGCTTGAACTCGCCATCATTGAGAACCTGCAACGCGAAGACCTTAACTCGGTAGACCGCGCGCGTGCGTTTCAGCGCCTCGTGGATGAATTTGGTTTTAAGCACGCTGATATCGGGAAGAAGGTGGGGAAGAGCCGTGAATACGTTTCCAACACGCTCCGCATTCTGGACCTGCCGGAAGAAATCCTCTCCGCGCTCGCGGCGGGGAAAATCAATGAGGGGCATACGCGCCCACTCCTTATGCTCACTTCGCGTCCACAGGAGCAGATGACTCTGTTCAAGGAAATTATGTACAAGAAGGTGACGGTCCGTGAGGCGGAAAGTATGGCACGACGCATTGCCGTGGAGCGCGCGCGTAAGAAGGAGTTCGGTGTTGACCCCGAACTTTCCGCACTTGAAGAGAAACTCCGCGAACAACTCGGCACCCGAGTGAAGATAGAGCGCAGTGAAGCGGGAGGAAAAATTCTCATTGACTTTTTCTCAAATGAAGACCTCCGGACACTTTTGCAGCTTATGGAAACCAACAAGGCGAAAAGCCCAAACGAAATGCTTGACCGACATATTGCCTCGGTTGAGGCGGGGAACAACACCCCCCTTATTCCCCCCTCTTCCGCCAAAGGCGGATCCGCCTCGGGAGGAAAAGAGGGGGGAGAACAGATTGCGGCACTTGACGACCGCTCGCCGGTGGAAAAAGCCGCTGAAGACAACGAAGACCTCTACTCTGTGAGGAATTTTTCAATATAATACCAATTACGAATCCATACCAATGTACAAATAACGGCGCAGACTCCATTGGTATATTTGTATTGACTGGCTATTGGTATTACAGCTTGAGCTTCTGCAACATATTCCGGATATGTTTTTTTGCCATTGTTGTTTTCACAACCGCGAGCCATTTTGCCGTCGGCTTTGCGCCGCTTTTCGTGAGTATTTCAACGATGTCGCCGTTTCGGAGCGTCGTATCGATTGACACAAGCTTTCCGTTGACCTTCGCCCCCACGAGGTGATGGCCGATATCCGAGTGAATGGCATACGCGAAATCAATCGGTGATGAATCGGTGGGTAGGTCCACGACGTCACCTTTGGGTGTAAAAATAAAAATGCGGTTCTTGAAGAAATCTTCGCGAAGACTTTCCCAGAATTCTTGTTCACCCGTCGCGGAATCAAAATCGCCAAGTTCGCGCACCCACGCGGGCACACCGTTTCCGGTATCCTCAATGCTCAGTGTTGTCTTCCCCTTACCGCTCGTTTGTTTCCAGGAGATAAGGGAACTGTACATACGTTTCTTCCGTTTGCCCTTCGGTTGCATATCCGATTCCTTATAATCGGCGTGGAGTGCGACCCCGTATTCGGATTCACGGTGCATCTCTTCCGTCCGTATTTGAATTTCCACGGTGCCTCCGTCCCCAGTAAATACCGTCGTGTGGAGTGAACGATATCCGTTCGGTTTAGGAAAAGCGATATAATCCTTGATGCGTCCGGGAAGCGGTCGCCAGATGCCGTGAATTACTCCAAGCGCGCGATAGCAGTCCTCAACAGACTTCACCATAATGCGGATGGCAAGCAGGTCGTGAATTTTCTCAAAATCCCAGTCTCGGCTCTTCAGTTTGGTATACAAGCTGTATGGCCCTTTGAGACGTTCCTCTGCGTGAAGAACGACGATATTCTGACGAGCCAACCCCTTCAGCACGGAACGGTGGAATTTTTCTATCTTTTTCAACAGATCCTTTTTTCTCTCGCTCACCAGCTTTTTAACGCGGCTAAATTCCTCCGGATAGGCAAACGGAAACGCCAGCTCCTCAAGTTCGCGGTTAATCTTCCTGATGCCGAGCCGGTACGCGATGGGCGCGTAAATTTCAAGCGTTTCCTTGGCGATACGCTCCTGCTTTTGCTTCGGGACGTACCTAA
This sequence comes from uncultured Candidatus Saccharibacteria bacterium, assembly GCA_964358195.1. Classification (GTDB taxonomy): domain Bacteria; phylum Patescibacteriota; class Minisyncoccia; order Phycocordibacterales; family UBA10002; genus UBA10002. The sequence goes on from CAYHOU010000111.1 coordinate 2,351, forward strand.
GCGTACGCATATTATGGAGCCTGTCGCACAGCTTGACGATGAGGACACGGAGGTCTTTGGAACTCGCGATAAACAGCCGGCGCATACTTTCAGAATAACGGTCAGCCCCGCTGTAGCGAAGGTGGCCAAGCTTGGTAACACCTTCAACCAGCATGAGCACGTCATTTCCGAATTCCTTTCGTATCGTCTCGGGTTGCACCTCCACGTCTTCAATGGTGTCGTGGAGAAATCCGGCCGCAACGGTAGACGCGTCGGCGCCGAGTTCGGCAATAAGCTTTGCGGTTTCAGAGAGATGCGTGAAATAGGGTTGGCCCGAATACCGTTTGTGATTTTTATGCGCTTCTTCGGCGAACGCGTGCGCTTTACTCACCAGCGCGAGGTCCTTGACCGACGAAGCTTTCATTGTGTCTATAATTTCGTGAAGCATCATATATGTTGCGTGTCAGCTTTTCCTCTCCGTGAACTATCGGCTGTTGAATCAAGATACTGACGTATCATCTTTTTTGCCAATACTGTCTTGGCGTATGTATGCCATTTTTCCGTCGGATGCGCCGAATCCCTTGTTACGATTTCCACAATATCTCCGCTCCGGAGTTCGGTGCTGATTGGAACCATTTTACCATTCACTTTAGCACCATGCAGGTGATGTGCACGCTCGGCGTCAAGCTCGTACGCGAAATCAACAGGCGTGGCGTGTACTGGAAGGTCCAATACTTCACCTCGGGGGTCAAAGATAAACATGCGGTTCTGAAAGAAATCTGACTTCAAGTTAGTGATATGGTCTGTTTCACTCACGTCTTTTGAGCCGCCGTGTATGATATGCCGAAGCCATTTCGGCACGTAGGAATACGACTTCTCTTTCTCATCCGCCTTATCAAAAGACAAAAACTGATTGAGCCATGAATAATACGGGTCGCTGGTGTTTTTCTTCCGTTCCTTGTAGGAAAAATGAGAGGCGATTCCGTACTCGGCCCG
>CAYHOU010000112.1:0-3250 GCA_964358195.1 uncultured Candidatus Saccharibacteria bacterium
TAATTTCTTTGAGAAGGTCTGCACGCCGTTTCTTGATTGTCTTGTCAGAGAGTTTCATTTTGCCTGTTCTTTCATCACATTGTTTAGTTTCACCCAGCCACCTTTGAGGTAGGACAGGTACAATTGCTGACTGGACAAGAGAGTAACATATACTGTACACTGCGTCAATACTTACGGAAAATCAGATGCTATATACTTGTTTGATTAGGAATCCTTAATCCTTTATCCTTAACGACAAATCCCTCCTGCCGACCTGCCTGCCGAAGCCTCGGCGCAGGCAGGAGACGGAAGTGCTCCCTTTAGTAACACCCCTCCACTCGCAGACTCGTGTGCTCCCCTTATTAGGGGAGATAGGGAGAATCAGAAGTCGTATTAGTAGTTTCGTATTTCGTATCTAGTTCGTAAGTTTGCATTGCTATGTCAAAAAATTACTACGAACTTCTTGGAGTGACAAAAACTTCCACGCAGGACGACATCAAAAAGGCGTTCCGCACGCTCGCGCATAAATATCATCCCGATAAGAAAGGCGGGGACGAGGCGAAGTTTAAGGAAGTGAACGAAGCCTACAGCGTCCTTTCCGATGAAAAGAAGCGCGCCGAGTACGACGCGTACGGGCGTGTATTTTCCGGCGGTGCGGGTGGCGCGGGGGGAGGACAAGGCTTTGAAGGATTTGACGGCTTTGATTTCAGTGGATTTGCTTCCGGACAGGGTGGAAACGCAAGCGGCTTTGAATTTGACCTTGGTGATATCTTTAGCGACTTCTTCGGTGGACAGCGCGAGCGTGTCAGACGCGGACGGGATATTTCCGTGGATATTGAGCTTTCATTTTCCGAATCCATTTTCGGGGCTGAACGGCGAATGCTTCTTAACAAGACGAGCGCTTGCGAAACCTGCAGGGGAAGCGGAGCGAAACCTGGTGCGAAAATGGAAACCTGCAAAACCTGTAATGGTAAGGGGAAGATACGCGAAGCGAGGCGTTCCATTTTCGGTTCGGTGCAAACGACGAGAACTTGTGACGAATGCCAGGGTAAAGGGCATGTTCCTTCCGAAAAGTGTACGATGTGTCATGGAGCGGGCATAACCCGCAAACAGGAAGAAATCGCGGTTAAAGTACCGGTTGGTATTGAAGATGGCGAGGTAATACGCCTCGGAGGGGCCGGTGAAGCGATACAGGGGGGCTCCTCGGGCGACCTGTATGTGAAGGTGCACGTGACGAGGCATCCGCTGTTTCGGCGAGAGGGTAGTAACCTTTTGATGGACCTGCCTATTAAACTTTCAAGCGCGCTTCTCGGGGACGAGTACACGATTGAAACGCTTGACGGCAATGTCACGGTTAAAATTCCCGAAGGAATACATCATGGAGAATTGCTCCGGCTGAAAGGCAAGGGCGTCCCGATTGACCGCACTCGCCGAGGCGACCTACTGATTAAAATCGTCATTGACCTGCCGAGCAAACTTTCAAAGGATGCAAGGAGACTTATAGAGGAGTTAAAGAGGCAGGGAATTTAGAGAAAGCTTTTAGCTGATAGCTTTTAGGAAAGACAAAATGCCTGAAATGTCCTAAGATAAAAGGCGTTCGTGCAACGAACGTAGCCCTTGTCGTTCAACGGATAGGATACTTCCCTCCGAAGGAGGTGATGCTGGTTCGATTCCAGCCAAGGGCAAACGTATTATTTTACTTTGAATTGCGAAGCTTTCGTTCTCTACCATTTTCGTCATTGCGAGAGCAGCGAAGCAATCCAGAAACAACTGAAAGGCACTGCATGGATTGCTTTGGGCTCTGCACTCGCAATGACGGAACAAGGCGTTTTGCATTTCGGAGTATTTTCCGAATGATTTATAGGTGCTATCCACAGCAAAACTGGAAGGAATCTCCAAAAACGACTATACTTCATGTAGATTGTTCCCACAGTGCGGTGAATCCTCCAAAATAGTTGGTCGCGTATGCGACCGATTTTTTATTAGAACCCATCTCAAAATAAATGGTGTAGCGAGGCTGTTTTCCGTCGTGCGAGCCGTAGCTCTGGAGGCCGAGGCGATGCCGTGCATCGGTGAGGCCGGACCCGCTTCGCCAGAGCTTCAGCGAGGCGAAAGAGCAAGGTGTTGCCAACGGGAAACGGCCGCAGTAGCCAGGCCTCTGATTTTCCATTGCGGTTTATTTTGGGATGGGTTCTGTGAGGAATCCCGCCTTTAGTCCGTAAGGAGTTATGGCCTGAGGGCGGGGTTTTATGCTTTATGTTATAATTAGGACTTACGCATTTCGTCATTGCGAGGGCTGAAAGCTCGAAGCAATCCAGTGGAAAGCCGTGTTTTTCCTAGATTGCTTCGTCGTGTTGCTCCTCGCATTGACGGGAAAAGGGTCGGATGCGTAAGTCCTAATAATGTTTCCATACTTTTTCGTATTTCGTATTAATTTCGTAGCTCGTATTCTATGCACTTCGGAGAACATCTCATGATTGACGGTTATAACGGAGACCCCAAAAAACTCGACGATAAGGAGCTTGTACTCTCGTGTCTTGCCGAACTCCCAAATCTTCTGGGGATGCACCCGATAGCCGAGCCGCAACTTGTTGTCTTCCCGGGAAATGAAGCGAAGGACCCTGGAGGAGTAACAGGCGTCATTCTCATTGCCGAGAGCCATATCAGCATCCACACATTTCCGAAACGCCGTTTTCTTACCGCGGATGTGTACACATGCAAAAACGGTTTGGATACGGCGAAAATCGTCGCGTATTTCAAAAGCGCGTTCGGGTTGAGCGACATTGAAGAGCATTTCATCAAACGCGGTACGCGCTATCCGCAACATAATTTACTTTAGCCGCACCAACTATGGATAGGGAATCAAAAATGCTTTTAGGCGCTCTCGCGGGGCTGATTATCGTTAGCCTCCTTCTGACCTACTATCGCAGTTTTATTTCACGCGATTATGAAATCGTGCAAGGAGAGGAAACATCCGTGGTGCAAGCGGAGGATATGAACGACACCTCGGAGTGATAGGATACTACTTTTTGTCTGTAAATAGTTTACTCCATGCGCGTCTCTCGCGCCCTTTCCAGTTGCCTTGATGATAGACGTAGCTCGCGATGAGAGGAAGCACGGATGTAGCCTCCGCAAAAACCATCTGCTCGTATTCGTGATGCACTTTACCCCACGAGCCGGCTTCCTTGAGCGTTGAACTTGAGCAGGCGCCGTCGCGGACAACACCGACGGTAATTTGGACGGCCAAATTAATCATCGGGACATTATTTCC
>CAYHOU010000113.1:0-3227 GCA_964358195.1 uncultured Candidatus Saccharibacteria bacterium
GCACATACCCCTACATCTGCGGATTTCACCTTGGTATGCAAGGTATCGTGGAGGTCGTGGAGTAAGTATAGGACTTACGCATTCGGCCCTTTTCACGTCATTGCGAGGAGCAACGCGACGAAGCAATCTAGAGCTTGTTCAAAAACCCTTGACGGCTACGAGAGCCTGTGACGGACTATGCGGGAACGGCTCGGAATGCTCAAAATATCACTGATATTCCTCGCATTCCTCATCGCCCGCTCGTCTCGTCACACGACCTCTCGCCTTTGTCAATCGTTTTTTCACAAGCTCTAGGAAAAAGCGACCTTCCACTGGATTGTTTCGGGCTTTCAGCCCTCGCAATGACGAAGTACATAAGTCCTGTAGTAATTAAAATAACTATGAGCAAAACATCTAACCTGCTTCTACGAATCGCGCTTGCTTTCGCGTTCCTCTATCCCGTCTACGGGATGTGGACAAACCCGAACGATTGGCTCGGATATATTCCGTCTCTCGTAAAAAACATTGGCCTGTCGCAAGATATACTCCTTATGCTGATTGCGGGGCTTCATCTTGTCATCGCCCTTTGGATTCTTTCGGGGTGGAAAATCTTCTTCCCTTCCCTTGTCGCCACGGTCTTCCTCGGCTCGGTGGTGTACTTCAATCAAAATCAACTTGATGTTCTCTTCCGCGACATCTCGCTCGCGCTGGTGGCGGTAGCGCTGGCGTTTGGAGCAAAAAATAGGTTCTGATATCTCTCGCATATGCGACATTTACGCCCGAGCACTAGTTATAGGTTGTGCTCGTATTCACTCGCATCTTATTCGTAGCCATTCGTATATTCGAAATAATTCGTATTTTCGTATTGTATGTGCGGAATCATTGGATACGTAGGCCGTCGGCAAGCGCTCCCCATCGTCCTTGAGGGGTTAACCCGTATGGAATACCGCGGGTACGACAGCGCGGGAGTGGCGGTCGTGTCCCCAATCCCCCTTAATAAAGGGGGTGCCGAGTCTGCGAGGCGGGGGTTGTCGCAGGAATTGCTACACAACCCTCCTGCCGAAGACGGCAGTGCTCCCTTTAATAAGGGAGATTCATACACCATAAAATGCATTAAAGCGAAAGGTAAGGTCGCGCTTCTCAAGGAGAAGTGCCGAACCGAAACGTTGGAAGGCGCGGTCGGCATCGGCCACACGCGCTGGGCGACGCACGGCGAACCAAGCGAGGGGAACGCGCACCCGCACAAAGACTGCACGGGCGACATTTTCGTGGCGCATAACGGCATCATTGAAAATTACCAAACACTGAAAGAAAAACTCATTAAGAAAGGCCACAAATTCGTCTCGGAAACCGATACCGAAATTATCGCCCACACCATAGAAGAGTACGCGAAAAAAGAAAAGGACTTCCCTAAGGCCGTAGCCGCCGCGCTGAAAGATTTCAATGGAGCGTTCGGCATTGTGGTTCTCTCGTCAAAACATCCGGGAACACTCATCGCGGCGCGGTTCGGTTCCCCGCTTATTCTGGGGCTCGGTAAAGAAGAGAATGTGGTGGCTTCCGACGCGACGGCAATTCTTCCTCTCACCAACAGGGTTATCTACTTGGATGACGGTGATATGGTAACACTAACGGAAGATGGGTACGAGATTTCGGATTTCAAGAATGGAAACGGAAAGCAGGAACGGAAAGCAACAACCATAGAATGGAAGAGCGGCGCGGCAGACCTCGGTGGATTCCCGCATTTTATGCTGAAAGAAATCTTTGAACAGCCTCAAGCGCTCCGCGACACGATGCGCGGACGGCTCGTGCTGGATGAAGGAACGGTGCGATTCGGTGGACTCAAGTCCTTTGAGGAACGGCTCCGCTCGCTTGACGCGGTAACGCTCGTCGGGATGGGCACGGCGGGTTTTACCTGTCTCGCGGGCGAGTACGCGATAGAGGAGCTCGCGGGGATTCCGACGAAGCGTGAAGTCGCGTCGGAATTCGCGTTTCGCCGCTCCGCGCAAAGTAAACAAGGTTGCCTTATCGCCGTTTCGCAATCGGGAGAAACAGCCGACACGCTAAATGCCATCAGGGAAGCCAAACGGCGCGGGATGTTAACCCTTGGTATCGTAAACGTTACCGGCTCGTCCATCGCGCGCGAAGTGGATGCGGGAATTTACAACCACGTCGGGCCAGAAACGGCGGTCGCGTCCACGAAGGCAAGCGTTTCGCAGGTGCTTCTCCAGATGATGTTCGCTCTTTACCTCGCCCGTATGCGCGGACTGTCAAAATCTGAAGGTCAGACCCTCATCAAGGAAATGCAGAAACTCCCCACCTACGCGGAGAAAATCCTCGCAAGTGCCGGCGACATTAAACGGCTGGCGAAAAAATACAAGAAGACTGAAAACTTTTTCTGTCTCGGTCGGAAGTACAACGTGAGCTCCGCGCTTGAAGGAGCGTTAAAACTGAAAGAATGTTCCTATATCCATGTGGAAGGGGGAAATATCGCGGAGCTGAAGCACGGCCCCATTTCACTCATAGACAAAAACTTCCCGTCTATTGTCATCGCTCCGAAGGACAGTATGTACGAAAAGAACAAATCAAGCATTCAGGAAATCAAAGCGCGCAAAGGTCTCGTCATCGCGATTACAACCGAAGGAAATAAAGAACTTGCAAAAATCGCCGACACGGTGCTGTATATCCCGAAGACACTTGAAATGCTGACTCCTATTCTCGCCTTTATCCCGATGCAACTTTTCGCGTATTATTTGGCGGTGGAGAGGGGTAACGACGTGGACAAACCGCGCAATCTGGCGAAGAGCGTGACGGTGGAGTAACATTTAGCTGTCATCCCCGCGTAGGCGGGAATCTAGACTAGAAAATAACGAAAATAGTGATAAAATCACTTTATGCCAACCGACTTAGAAACAATCAAGCAAAAAATCGCTCAAAATAAGGAGTACCTTTTAAAAACCTATGGCGTGGAAGAAATAGGTGTGTTCGGCTCGTTCGCGCGGGGAGATAACAATACAGATAGCGATATTGATATCTCGATTGTACTCAACCGAAAGGTGACTGTCGGGCTTTTTGAATTCGCTCGTATGCAGTTTTATCTGGAAGATGTATTGGGGCGAAAAGTTGATTTGGTGATAAAGTCCGGTATAAAACCCCTCATCAAGGACAGGATTCTAAGTCAGCTGATTATTGTATGATAGGACTTACGCATTTCGCGCTTTTCTGTCATTCCCGCGTAGGCGGGAATCCAG
>CAYHOU010000114.1:0-3215 GCA_964358195.1 uncultured Candidatus Saccharibacteria bacterium
GGCTCTTCTTCGCGTCAGTCTTGCCCTTTTTCAATTTTATCTGCGACCATTTATTATGCCCTGACATGTGAGTAGCTTATAGTCTTTCTGAATGGAAGACAACTCAAAAAATTAACTATGATTCCAAATATACTCGAACATCTTTTCAAACGTTTCGCGGATATACTCGCTCTCCATAACCACAGTGAGCAACTCATCCTGTTGAGTAAGGTTGGAAGACCTGAAAAAACTTCCATCGGCCGCGGATTGGAGCGGCAGAAGACTATGGATGTCTATAACTCCCACAATGTGACTTGGCAAAGACACGCCACGTCCGACTTCGGGGAAGCTCCGAGGGGCCTGACGAGCCGAAACTGTCGGGGTAGAAATTCTCCCCATTTCAATTTTTGGCTGATTTCTGCTAGCGAGGAATCGGCAAAGGACTACTCCGAAGCGTGATGAGCAATCATCAGCGTAAGGGTTGGCAAAAGTCCTTGCTCAAGAACCACCTACTCTTGAGCACTTTATCAGGTTCAGTTCGCAAGGTGCGAAGCGAATCCGTAGAGTTATTAGTTCTTCGCAACCAGTGTATTCATCCGCGTGCTCCTTTATAGAAGCAGCCGGATGAATACACCAAAAAATCAACTGGAAATCGCCACCGGACAATCTGGCGATAAACCTGCAACCCCCGACTGTCCGTATTGCGGGCAGGTTGGCGGAGTCAGTCAGTATGACTCCATCTGCCAGGAGCACGGGCCGGCAGAGGGATATGTGGTGGACGGGAAATTTGTTCCCGCCTGTCCCCCGGTCGGTGACCTTAAAAAATGAACGCCAAATTCAACGCGGTCACGAAAGGCTTCCAGCTTTCATACCGCAAAACACAAACTGGGAGAAACCCTCGGCTTCGCAAGTTTTACCCAGCACCTTGCCGGGAAATGCCCTGCGCTTGTGCGCAGGGTTGTCGGGGTTTCCTTGCCACAGGGTATAACGCCCTGTGGTCAAGGTGCTGGGTTTACAAGAGACTTGCGAATCGAGCGGCTCGTCGCAGTTGGTTTGACGGGCAGCCGAGGGCAACAGAGTATTGTTGGTAGCTCGCCAGCAAAATTGGGCGCCCCGCATAGGCGCAGAACAATTTCAACCGGACGAATCTGTGCGGAGATTCGTCCACTTTATTGAGTTCGTTTCGCCTAAGGCGAAGCGGATTCATAGAGTAAGAGTTCTTTAACTTCAATCAAAAGGAAGGAGGTGAAAATGAGAGCGTTGTACCTCTCGCTTGCGCAGTTGGCATACGCGATAGCATTTGGCACCGGATTTTTGTGGTTGGTGTTCACGTTCGTGTTCCCGATTGACCGGGCGTTTCTGGACGCGTTCAACCGTCACCAAGCGTGCTGGTTCGGGCTTGTAGCCATCGGACTGGTCTCCACGCGGTTGGCGAAGCGCGCCAGAAGCTGACGAGCGGGAAAGACCCTCAAGTATCACTCCGGCTTGGATTCAAACGAGTGTGAATGTCACCGTTGGCACATGGTGAGTTGGGACTGCAGGTCCTGGGAGTCGAAAGATTCTCTTCTGTTCTCCGATTGGTGTCGGGGCTGATGAGCCGAAAACGGCGAAACAGAAAGTTCTTTGAGAAAGTATTCATGCGGATTGTTTCGGGTGCTACACGCACGGAAGTAGCCCGCATGAATACTACCTTAGCTATTCCTAATGGGTCAGCTGAGATTCAAGAAGTCAGTGGAGTGAAGTATCTCGTGGCGCGTCTTGAAGATGCAGAGAAAGGAGCGTGTTCGCACTTTGTTTCGGAGCTTGAAGCGGGACGGCCTGTGGTTGTGCCGTTCTCAAAACGAGCATGGCTCACGACGCTTCTCAAAAAGGAAAGGGTGTTTACTCGCAGTAAAACAGTAGTGCCGGGACAATGGGTGACATTTATTCCTTGCGAAGAACGGGAGTTCAAATCCTAATCCCTTCAATCGGCTTTTGAGCGTGTGCCTACAAACACGCTCTTTTTTGTTGTCTAAATGAGTGTCTGGCGAAAACCTTGGAGATGCTCAAACGCTTTCGGGGTGACGCGGCGGCCGCGTGGTGAGGTGTGGCTTTGGGAACCCATTCTTATGGGTGCCACACCGCAAGACCTTTTGAGAGATTTTCCGAAATCTCCAAAAGGTGTACTGCGACTGTAAGTCGGGCGTTCGAGGAGGCCGAGCTGGATGAGGTAGGGTTCGTGAACATCTTTCGATGGTCGCCTCTTCTTCGGAGAGCGCGGCACCGAGGGTATTTTTTGTTGCTTTGTGGTATAGTTTTTGCATGACTGACGGTAGTATCAAGAGCATACAAGAATCTGAATCAAACCTCCAGAAACTGGGAGTCTTCATGCTCGTACTTTTCGGCTCGGCGGCTACTGGCGTAAAAAAACCACATGATACAGATGTCGCAGTCTTTTTGAGTGCTGAAGCGAAAGAGCGCACGTGTGCAAGTTTTGACGCGCAATTTGAGATAGTGCTACACGTCTCATATTTTTTAAACGTTGCTCCAGATGATATAGACGCTGTCTTTATAGGGCCGGAAATCTCGTCGCTATTTGCGTATCATATCGCGCGAGACGGGAAGCTTCTCTTCGGAAGCGAGCGGGACTTCATGAAGTTTCGCATATATGCAGTTAAGGCGTATCAGGACGCGGAGAAATTCCGGGAGGCGACCAGACAGTATCTTAGAAACGTATATGCTTGATATTGTTTTTATAGAAAAGAAGACGCGGGAAATCGGCCGTTATCTCGGTGAGATGGAGCCGGTCTTACAGCTGACTCAGAAAGAATTCGCAGAAAGTTACCGTGATATGCGGATTGCCGAACGCGATTTTCAGCTCATCGTGGATGCGGCGGTAGATATTAACAACCATGTGGCGCTCGCGCTCGGTCTCCCGCCTGCAGAAAAGAATTACGATTCTTTCATTCTTCTCGGCAAGACGGAGATGCTCTCCGAAGAGGATGCAAAGACGCTGGCTCCGTCAGCCGGACTTCGCAACAAGCTCGTTCACGAATACGATGAAATCAACCCGGAGATTTTATATCGCTCACTCAAGACATTTTCTATTCGCTACAAAGAATATGGGAAAGCGGTACTCGCGTATCTTGAGAAACAACAAAGGAGCTAGATTAGTGTTTGTTTGAGACCGCTCAAATGCTCACAGGCCTTTGGGGTAACACGCCTCCCGCGGGGGGTGCGCTCCAAGAGACCGAGCT
>CAYHOU010000115.1:0-3078 GCA_964358195.1 uncultured Candidatus Saccharibacteria bacterium
TTTTTCCTCCGCCTTGCGGCGGAGTCGGGCCGAAGCCGTTTGTGCTACAATCATAGCAAACATGAAAAATAAAGTCAAGCAAAGCCTCAAAATGGTTCTTGAAAATATGAAGGACGAGGATGTCTTTGGAAACAAAGTGTTATACGAGATGTGTGAGAAATCTCGTCTCCACGAAAACGCTGACGTAATAAATGGAAAAGTCTGGCTCATCGGGAGGTCTTATGCTGTGGCCATTGAACGTGGAAAGAGACGGAAAAATACAATCGAGAAAAGAACGGTTATAAATGACGACCTTTACTCAAACGTACATCATATCTTCCAAAACAAAAAATACTACCAAGATTTTGACAAAGACTTGGCAAAAGTGAACAATCGCGAAGTATCTCTTGAAAGCCTCGGAGAGGTGCTAAAAATCCACAAAAAACTCACAGAAAGCATTGAGAAATTCATCAGCGAATTCGGTAAGAACGAGCCAGATAAGAAAAGGTCTTTTTGCTCGAAATATCTCCACTTTCACGCAAGAAATTCTTTTTTTATATTTGACTCAAGATCAAAGAGTTCTTTAAACTCACTGATGAAAGAGGCGGGGTTAGAAGCGAGGTTTAAGAAAGAAAGAGCGAATCTAAAGAATCTTGAGGGCGATAGTGAGTATAAGGAGTTTTGTGTTAAAAGTTTGATTCTGCGCGAAGAGTTACAAAAGCAATTTAAGCTGAAGCCGAAATTGAATACGCGACAAATAGATGACCTACTTATCAGTATGGCAAATGAAAAATTACGAACACTATGAAAGCCCTTATATTCGACACAACATTAGGAGATTGGGATAAAACGCGCGGATTTGAACTGCGCGATGTCCAAGCGCCGGTTTTGGACGAGAAGAAAGACCTGACCGACGCGGACAAGGTGCTTCTTAAAGTCCACTATGCCGGTATCTGCGGAACCGACCGCGGCATCTGGAACCGCGCCGCTTTCCAAGATCAGATCTTGGGAAGTATTAAAGCTGAGGGAAAAACCTATCGCATTCTCGGGCATGAATTTTTCGGAGAAGTTGTCGCGCTCGGAAGCAAAGCATCCGCTTTGGCTCCCCTATCCCCCTTAATCCCCCTTAATAAAGGGGGTGCTTCTGGGGGGTTGTTAAAGGGGACTGCCTTGGGGGGTTGTTTAAAAGTAGGCGATTTCGTCGCCCCCGAATCGCACGTGGTCTGCAACAAATGTTTCCAGTGCCTCCGAGGCGAAAAACACGTCTGCACAAACGAGAAAATTCTTGGCATTTCGCACGACGGTGGATTCGCCGAGTACGTGAAGCTCCCCGCCCACATTGTCTGGAAAACCGACACCAAAAAAATTAGACCGGAATTAGGGGCTTTGCAGGAGCCATTCGGCAACGCGGTGCACGCCGCAACCAAAGTGCCACTCAAAGGAAAGACGATTGCTATTTTCGGCCTTGGTCCTATCGGAATGTTTCTGACCCTCGTCGCGCGTGGCCTCGGTGCCACGACCATCATTGGCGTGGAGCCGAACCCCGTTTCGCAAAATATGGCGAAAAAACTCGGCATTGATTACGTGATACCGCTTTCTGTTCGGAAATCTCCCTTAGAAAAGGGAGTACCCGAGTCTTCGAGGGGGAGGGATGTTAACACCCCTCCTGCCGCAGACGGCAGTGCTCCCCTTATTAGGGGAGATGTCCCGTCCTACCACCGCGATGAAGCCGTCATCAAACAGATTGAAGAGCTGACCGGAGGCCTCGGTGTGGATGTCTCATTTGAGATGGCTGGATTCAATTCGTCTTTCAACAATGCCATTTACGCCACACGGCGCGGTGGCGATATGATTGCGTTCGGTATTAAGACCGGCGATTTCGTCCTTGAAGATTTCAACCGATTCATCGTCCGCGGTATCACGGTACACGCGGTTATCGGACGCCGTCTTCCCGAGACATGGGAGATAACGCAGAAACTGTTTGCCGACCCCTCTAACAAGATTCAGGAGAATATCTGGAACGTGATTCTGGACCGTGGCAAGGATACCATTTTACCGCTGAAGGATTATACTAAAGAACGATTTGAGGAGATGATGGCGAAGCATCCGAAGCTCCTGATTGAGATTTAAGAATCAGGAGAAAACACAAAGCACCGTTCACAAAAACCACACAAACATGACACAACCCGAACAACCTAATGAATCTTTCAAGCCGCTAGAACAAAAAGACGAGGTGATGCTTGCTCAGCTCCGTCAAATATCTCCAGAAGAGGCAAGGGCAATTTTGGACAAGAAAGCCGTAGACCCCGCAGTAGGAATTGTAGTAGCAAAGTTTGAAAAACCTCCATTTGAATTCGAAGGACAAATGTATTCGGTATATGCTGCTCGGGTACGAGCAAAAAAGGAAGCAGGCGCACAACCGTATGTCACGCCTCACCTTCATAAGAGAGGTTCGGAACCATATAGATTTTTAAGTGACGGCGGAGAAATGAACTTCGGAAGGGTTGAAGGAGGTGAAATTAAATGGTTGCAACCTTTAAATGTCTCAAATGGACAAGAAGTGGTGATTGAACAGGATGAAGTTCATTCGTTCCGTAATAACGGCACGGGAGATGTCGACTTTGTGTTTGCGTGTCCCGATTCTCATTTGCAGGATTATGACGAAAAAGAACGCCAGGATGGTGACCGTTTTATTGTTAAAACTCTTAAACAGGGTATTCCGCCCCATTATGAAGTTACCAACTAACCAAAATAATATATGTTCAGTGGTTCACTCAAAAAAAACATCCAAGACGAACTCCAATCAATGCGCGATGGCGGGTTTTTCAAGGTGGAAAAGACACTAGAGGGTCATGTTGGCACCGAAATCAAAGTGGACGGGAAAAAGCTGATTAACCTCTGCGCCAACAACTACCTCGGCACCTCACAGCAAAAAAAAGTTATTAAAGCAGCGCAAAAATCGCTCAAAGAATATTCACTCGGCCTCAACAGCGTACGCTTCATCGTCGGCACGACCGACCTTCACAAGAAACTTGAAGCGGCCATTTCCAAATTTTTCGGCACCGAAGATACGATGTTATATACATCTTGTTTTGACGC
>CAYHOU010000116.1:0-3070 GCA_964358195.1 uncultured Candidatus Saccharibacteria bacterium
GAATTACGAAACTCTGTCTTGGATCGTCATTGCGAGGGCGAAGCCCGAAGCAATCTAGGGTGTACGGCCTTGTTTCTGGATTGCGTCGCTACGCTCGCAATGACAACTATGAGTTTCGTAATTCACAGTACTTTTACTATGTTTCCCGTAGTAGCCCCGTAATGAATCCGCCTGGCGGATCTACTACAGGGTCACTCCGGATTAAATCCCATGTTCAAATTTCTTGACCGCACGTTTTGGAGATTCTTTTCCAGTTTTGTGCTGATTCTCATTGTCAGTTTCTCTATTCTGACTATTTTCAGCGCGTGGCGGGAGACAAAAGAAAACTACGCGGCGCTCAAGGAAGCGTTTACAAATGGTGATACGAGTCGTTAAATTCGTTGTCCCCACACACGTTTCTCCGCGCCGTGTCATACTGATACTTTAGGGGCTCATTCACAGGCGGATGGGCTTTTTTCGTGCCAATTCGTGTCAAACAGCACAAGCAATAATCTCAGAAAAGGAAGGAATACTTATGCTTTCTGTCGCCGATACAAGAGATAAACGAGGATATTTCCCTATACACATCGCGTTTGAAACACGCGGTTGGATTGAAATCAAACACGCTGTTGACGAGGGGGCAAATCTAGCCGTACTCACCCCATCCGGAGCAAATCTGGAAGAATTCGCCGAGGGTCTCGGACTATCTCACCTGTTTCGGCAACTCAAGAGCTATGTGTCGGGCAAATCGTGAAAATCGATTGCTTTATGTCACAAACCGCCTCGCGTCGAATGCGAGGCACTTTCTTTTGACATTTTCAGAGTATGTGATAATCTTGTCGGTACAAGGTCAAAGACAGTCTCGATTTCCCTTCAGGAAATCGAGATCCCGAACGAAGTATCGGGACAGGGCGTCCACTAATATGGACGTTAATACCGTAAGGCCCCTGCCGAGACAGCTAGCAACTTTTTTACTCAGCACCTTGCCTTCAACGCCCTGTGGTCAAGGTGCTGGGTTTACGTTAGCAATTCTCTAGACCTCAGGTCGATTAAAATAACGAGCGGAGCGAGTGTATTTTAATACGACCGCGCACTAACTTTGCCGTCGTGCCACTGTGTTTTGCAACAAAACAAAGCGGCAAAGTTAGTGCGCGGTGACGATTTTTATGTCGCTTCGCTCCTAAAAATCAGTCATGGCAATTACCAAACAAAAGAAAGGAGAGATTGTCGAGAAGTTGAAGGATATCTTCGCGAAGTCGCCGGCAGTGGCATTCGTGCAGTTCAATAAGCTGAACGTCGCGAACGCACAGGCGCTTCGCAGAAAGCTTCGTGAAGCGAGTACCGGCTACTTTGTCGCAAAGAAGACCCTCATCCGGAAATCGCTTGAAGGAGGAAGTGTGGCAGGGAAAGTGCCGGAACTTAGCGGGGAAGTCGCCGTGGCCTATCTTGAGGCGGGGGACGATGTCACCGCTCCAGCGCGCGAAGTGTTCGGTTTCGAGAAGAAGCTTGGAAAGATGGTAAAGCTTATCGGAGGTATCTTCGAAGGGGCATTCATCAAAGAAGAACAGATAATGGCTCTCGCGACCATTCCATCACGCCAGACGCTTCTCGCGCAGTTCACCAATTTGGTGAATTCGCCGATACAGAGATTGGTGGTGGGGTTGGACCAAATCGCAAACAAGAAAGGATAATACCAATTACCAATCCGTACAAATATACAAATACAGACTCTTGATTTGTACATTGGTAGGGGATTCGTTATTGGTAGTAACCATTACTAACTAATACTGATTGTATGGAGGAAACTAACATAGAAGTACCGGCGAAGTTCAAGTCCATCATTGATGCTGTTGAGCAAATGTCGGTCATTGACCTTCACGAACTCGTGAAGACGCTTGAGAAGAAATTTGGCGTCTCGGCCGCGGCGGTAGCCGTCGGACCCGCCTCCGCTGGAGGCTCCGGCGAGGCGAAGGAGGAAAAGACGGTATTTAACGTAGAGCTCACTGATGCCGGCGCGCAGAAAATCGCCGTTATCAAGGTGGTGAAGGAAGCCCTCGCGATGGGTCTTAAGGAAGCGAAAGACCTCGTTGATTCTGCTCCGAAGATGCTGAAGGAGGGTCTCAAGAAAGACGACGCCGAGAAGCTCAAGAAGGATATTGAAGCGGCTGGTGGTAAAGTTACTCTGAAGTAACTTTACCCGCGGAACAGCGCAGACTGGACGCAGAATAACGCAGACAGAAAAATCGCCCATAGGGAGAACATCCCTGCGGGCGGTTTGCGTTGAGGACAGATTTTAGTATACTCTCTGTTATGAAGACAATATCCGCAAACAAGGTGAAAGTGCCAAAAGGAGAATATCTCCGCTTGAAAAAAATTGACCGGCAGTTCGGAGCATTTTTGTCGTATGCGGCGCATTTGCTAGATATCGGAAAAGCAAGAGAAGACGCCCACGCAGGCCGCCTCATTTCTCAAGAGACGTTGTTTCGTCGTCTAGGACTCTGATGGAGATTTTCTACACTCACCGAGCCACGCAACAGTTAAGTAAGTTGCCGCGTTTCGTACGGAAGCGCATTGCCGATAAGATGCGTTTTTACGCCAAGCAGGACAATCCGCTTGAATTTGCGGAACATCTGACCGATTATCGTGAAGGCGAGTATCGTTTCCGTATTGGCGACTATCGTGCGGCGTTTGACGTTGTAGACGGGCGCATCGTGATTTTGAAAGTCGGTCGGCGCGACCAGATGTATTGAAATAAAAAACTGCCCGGGGGGAGAACATCCCTGCGGGCAGTTCATGTTCGCAGTCAATGCGAGTGCGCCCAACAATACCGGCACATTCCTCCACCTCCGTCTGGCTGTACGTTCGTAAACGGAGCGTCGCATTTTCCGCAACAATTTTGTGCGTTTCTCAACTCCCAGATAGTTTTTCTTGGCGTTCTCACAGAAAACGTGTGCCGTCGTAGGGTTATAATCCTTCTAAGCCATTTCATCATATCAGTCCTTGTGTTTCCGTGCGTATGCTGCGGGGTGACTTGTCGTAAGAAACTCCCATTCAGCGTGATGCGAAGGTTGTTTATATGCGAAGAGCCAAC
>CAYHOU010000117.1:0-3060 GCA_964358195.1 uncultured Candidatus Saccharibacteria bacterium
CTTGGCTCGGGCTCAATACTGAAAATCAGCCAGAAGGCCGCCCTTCCCCGTTCCACGACGGAGGTGATATTAAATGCGCTACAGGAAAGAGGGTTCGTGTCGTCATTCAAAAAGAAGCGCGCGAGATATTTCAGCACCGAGGACCCGAAGAAAATCATTGGAGCGGCAAAAGCAAAGGCGGAACTTTTGGAAAAAGCGTTGCCGGAGTTTCGAGACCTTTATGCTCGTTCAAATGTCATCCCGACCGTCCGGTTCTATCACGGCAAGGATGGTATGCGAGTCGTTTTTAACGAGATACTGGAGGACAAACAAAAAGAGCTTCTAGCGTTCAGTTCCGTGGATGACCTCTTCGACCTTCTCGGAAAAGAATTCACGAATTTCGTACAAAAGCGAGCAAACCTTGGCATACATTCGCGGGTAATACTGCGTGAATCAGAGAAAGCATGGGAACGCGTCCGTTCGGGAGAAAAACAGCTACGGCAGGTGCGACTCATCTCGCCGAGCTACGAACATCACGGCCTCACCTACACGTGGGGAAACAAAATCGCCATGATTTCGCTGAAACACGAGTGGAGCGTGCTGATTATTGAAAGCGAAGAACTCGCAATGTCCCAGAAAATGTTCTTCGAAGCCCTTTGGGACTCATTACCCATTCCGCAATCTAAAAACTGATTACCAAAGTACCACATATTTACGGTCGTAAATATGTGGTACTTTGGTAATCTGGCACACTAGAGTTTATATTCTCCGACAAGACCTTGGGGTCTGTATACCATCAAAATTATTAGCAATATTCCATACACCGCCTGGCGGGTTTGCGCGGCAATATCGGAAGGAAAACCGACGAAGCGCAGAAACTCGGGGAGCAAAATGAGCACTACCGCGCCGATAATCGCGCCTTTGTTTGACGCAAGTCCGCCAAGGATAATCGCGGAAAGGATAAAGATGGATTCACTCACGGTAAAGGTAGACGGGTCAATAAAGGTGATGTAGGAAGCAAAGAGCGCTCCGGCGATTGACGCGAGCATCGCCCCCGCCACAAACACGGCGAGCTTGTAGTAGAGCGTGCGGTAGCCGAATACCGCGAGCGCTTCCTCATCCTCACGAATTGCTTTGAGCGCCCGTCCGAAAGACGATTCCGTAATATGCCGGCATATCCAAAAGACCAGAAGTAAGAATACAGAAGTAAGAATTAAGAATGAGATATTGGACGTAAAGCTATATTCCATATTCCCTATTCCAACTTCCGGTCTATGTATTCCCGGAATACCCAACGGTCCTCGGGTCAGCTCCTGCCAGTTGAGGAAAATACTCCACACAATCATATTGAAGCCAACCGCGCCGAGCGCGACAAAATCACCGCGAAACTTTGAAAGCACTCGCCCGATAAGAGGGCTGATACTCCCCGTCACCACCGCTCCGACAATCATCGCGAAAAAGAAATTGATGTCGTAACGTGTCGCGAGAATTGCGGTCGTGTACGCGCCGATGCCAAAAAATGCCGCGTGCGTAACGCTTAAAATTCCCGTATAGCCAACCGCGAGGTTAAGCGAGAGCGCGAGAATGGCGTAGATGCCGACCAATATTGCCAAATGTATAAGATACTCCATTTTGCAAATCCTAAATCCTAATATCTAAATCCTAGACAAATCATAAATTCAAATATCAAATCAACTACATTTTTCGAGAATCGCACCAAAGATCTTCATAAGCTGTGTGCATTCATCCAATAAACGGTCGCGGTCTGTGGTATTACTCTCGCACTCTATCAAAGTAAGCCAATAGATTGTTTCCTTCGCCTCCTTTCTTGATATACGAATACGCATACCGAAATCCTTTTTACCTAAAGATTCATTTGCTTCTATGTAATTCGCACCGATAGAACTAGATGAGCGAATAAGTTGTTTGACATATTCAAAGTTAGAAGGAGTTTTAGGAAGTCTTTTTGTAAAATCACGCACAGCTAGGGCGAAGGATAAAGTTCGCTTCTCCAAATCGTAGTGTTTTTTGTTTTGGATTTCTGTCATTTGAGTTTGGAATTTGTTTAGAGTTTAGGATTTAGTGCTTAGGATTTTATCGGGGAAATAATCCCTTAGGACGCCAAATCAAAAACAAAATGAGGATGCCAAACGCAATCGCGCTTTTCCACTCCCCCGCTATTTTCCAGATGCCGAAGTTTTCCGCGAAGGCGAGCAGGAACGCCCCCGCGATACCGCCGTAGATATTGCCGATGCCTCCGACAATCGCGGCGACCACGGCGACGAGGAGCCACGGGAGTCCCATAATCGGCTCTATGCCGGTATCAAGCCCGATAAGAATGCCGCCAAGACCGCCGATGGCGCCGGAAATGAAGAAGACGCGCCCTAGAACGGCATCCGTATTGATACCGACAATTTTTGATACTTCTTCGTCATCGCTTATCGCCGTGACGGCCTTACCGAAAAGTGTGTATTTGAGCAGAAACGCGAGTAGGCAAAACAGAGCGGCTCCGATGCCGAAGATGGCGAGTTGGACCGCGGTGAATGTCCCACCGAACAGTTCAAAAATCCTGTTTCCGGAAAGTAGGCCGGAGAGTGTCTGGAATTGACTGGTAAATAAAATAGCGATAACCGCTTGGAGCGCGGTAAGGACGCCGAGTGAAGCGATAAGCAATACCGCGCCAGACGCTTTTCGCGCACGGAGAGGCTTGTAGATGATGGTGGAGGCGAGGAAACTAACCAAACCGGAAAGGACGATTCCGAGTATCGCGCCGAGCCAGAGCGGAAGTCCAAGCATTTTGGAGAAATAGAAAACGGAGTACCCACCGATAACCGTGAGCACGCCGTAGCCCATATCAATAAACTTCGCCGTGCCGTAGGTGAGATTAAACCCGAGCGTCAACATCGCGTAGATGGAACCCGCGATGAGAGAGTTCAGGATGAGTTGGGGTACTATTTCCATTTTTTATTTGTCATTCCCGCGCAGGCGGGAATCTAGATTATCTGGATCCCCGCATTCGCGAGGATGACAGTCCCGGGACACAAAAACTGTACCACGGACACGGCCAAACGAAAACCCGCC
>CAYHOU010000118.1:0-2998 GCA_964358195.1 uncultured Candidatus Saccharibacteria bacterium
GGCGGGCGCCGTTCGCTTTCTGGCCGAACGAATACTCCGCGGCTTTTGAAAACCGTTCAAAACTTTTGTGCAGAGTGAGAAGTTCACCGGCAGTTTCGGTCATCGGTAAAATTACTTCAAACAGCGGAGACGCCGGCAATCCCGCCCCTTCTGCCGCTTCCCGCGCGGAAAGAATTACCATGAACGCCCGACCGAGGCGGTAGCCCGATTCCACGCGTGGATTCGGAACACGGAAGGTCAGGAACACTTTCTCGCCAAGCGGATGCTTTTTGAAAAACGCGAGATGTTCGCCAAGAAGGCGCTCCATCACCGCTTCATCCACCAGCTTCCCCTCCCAGTCCCACATCACTTCTTCGGCCAAGGTATCCTGCATCATAAGGAAACACTCGCGGAGCTCGTCGCGCGTTTCAATAAGCGGCTTGCTGTGCCAATATGGCTTCCCCGCATGGTCGGGATGCTGGGAAAACATAACGCTCGGTATTTTTCTTTTGGTTTTTTTCATTGCTTTTTCTTCTCCCTCTTCCTCCCCACTGCCCCTCTTTAGAGGGGAAGTACCTCGGGCTTCCGAGGGGATGGGGTGAGACGGAGGGGTGGTGATGTCTCCTGTTCGTCATTTCGTCCCCCAAGGGGATTGCGATTTGTTTCCAACCGCTTCGTTCTTGGACAAATCGGGAATAGCTCCGTTCGTACGTTCGTATTGTAAAAAAATGACCCTCTGCGGGGTCCTCGGTAACGTACGCGTAACAAAAGGAACCCTCTAGAGAGCTTCGTGAGCGTCCTGATTATTGTCGCGCCCTTCTTTCATCACAAGAAGCAGTATACCCCTGCGCCGTCTTTTTGCAAATTTCTCTTTTCTCCTCCACATCTTCCCCTTTTCAAAGGGGAAGTGCCGAGTCCGCGAGGCGTAGGGGTTCTAAAGAAAAGAAGGTTATGGATTGTGGTGTTTCCGTATCTTTAAGAGATACGGTGCTTCTTTATCCACACCTCCGAAGAAATAAAAGGTATATACTTAGGAGAGCGTTTTATGAGTAACCTACATCTATGACTACAAAGAAGACTCTTCTTGTTCTCGGCGTCCTCGTCGTGCTCGCCCTCGCCTTTTCCGCTTGGAATAAAAATGAACCGAGCGAATTTTACGAAGACGACTATCTATCGCCGGTAGAAACAAATACCGTATCGGATTCCGATACCGTATCCAAAACGGTTAAGCCGGTTTCTTCGGCGCCGAAGGCGGTTGCGGCATCAGCCCCCGCTCCGATCGTTCCCGTCCGCGTACTTGAAAACGGACAATACATCACTATCGTGAATCTCACGAATAAAGGTTTCGCGCCACAGGCCGTATCCATAACGAGGGGCGAGAGCGTCCGGTTCGTGAATACATCGGGGAGCGCGATGCGGATTATGTCCACCACCGAGTATCTCGGCCTTGACCAACAACAAAGCGTTGGAATGAACGGCACCTATGAACTCTCCTTCCCCCGCGTAGGCACCTGGGCATTTACGAATGGCAGGAATCAGAGCGTTATCGGCGTCGTGAATGTGAAGTAATGTCATTCCCCATACAAAAGCCGCCCTCATCTGGCGGCTTTTTGTTCTGTTGCTCCCCGGGTAGGACCGCTTCGCGTTTCTCTCCTTACAGGAGCGGTACAGTTTTCGCATCTCGCCTCGCCCTGTGGACTCGCTGCGATATGCTCAAACTTTTCGAATCCTAAACGCAAAGCGCGCAGGCGCGTTGCTCCGTGGAAGCTTAGCAACACAAAAACAGCCTCTCGGCTGTTTCTGTGAATGATTGCTGAGCTCCCCGGGTAGGATTCGAACCTACGACCAATCGCTTACGTTTTATCCATTGTTACCAACGGTACGGACTATATCATCACCATACTCAATTTGAGTTTAGGTGCAGGGCGCTTCCGCTCCGATTATATATTTCTATAGTACCGGAGAGTACTCCCGCTAGGGATAGTCTCTGAACCTGCCACGACAACGTGTCGTGGATTGGCTGCTGATTATCCCGACCAATCGGGACTTCCAGCAATTCACCCTGTTTTTCGACCCGCCTTTCGGACGGGAAGCTGCGTGATGCCCTCGTGAACCTCCATGTGACAATTCGCGCAAATCAAAATACATTTTTCAATCTCTTCTCGAATCCGTTCCCATGACCTTGTCATTCCTTTATCCGATAACCCAAATGACTTTTTCTTTGGATCGAGATGATGGAACGATAATGCGCGCGGACATTTATTGTAGCCACATATTTCACACTTGCCACCTTTATAATCTCGGGCCATTTTCCGCAGTTTAATTCTGCGTTTTCTGACAGCCCCGACCATATAGGCGGCTCTATCGGCATACGTGCGCTTCTCTGGCATAACACGTATAAGTATACCAGATGTGCGCTCCACAGGCGACTGCGCTACCACTGCGCCACCGGGGAGCTCAATAATCATTAATTAGCTGTAAAAGGACTCGGGTTATCATAGCAAAATCGCGCTTCTTTGCAAAAGTTCAGAGTAGGTTTCTCTTCTCGCGTTTTGTGTTAGGCTATGTGCGGACAATGAAAGAAATTGAATATGATGTACGAAACGAATGTTCGCCTGAGCCGGATGCTCGTGAGCGCGACCTTTGCGTTTTCTCTGCTTGCTCTGTGGGCGCTCTGTTTCGCTCCGCTTTCCGTCAAATTTGTTGCTTCTTCGCTCGCCCTGCTTTCCTGTAGTATGCTTCTTGTTTCGGACAGGAAACTCATTACCGAGTACCGTCGTGAGATAAACACGTTACCATGGATTGTATGTTTCGCTGTGTGGTTTCTGGCGACCATCTTTTTGTGGATTAGGCTCATCGGGTGATGCTTCTCCCTTTTGCTTTCTTCTTCGCGCGACCGTCATCCATCAAAGGTGGCGGTCTTTTTATGCCGAAGTGTGGCGGCATGATGGGCATCTTCCAACAGATCTCTTGCGGGAAGATGCCCATCAAACACCAGGCGCTAACAAGTGGCCGGAGG
>CAYHOU010000119.1:0-2998 GCA_964358195.1 uncultured Candidatus Saccharibacteria bacterium
AACGCTTAACAGAGTAACTCTTACATTGCTATATGGTAGTTGTCAACTCCTAGCGCAATTTGGGGGTGGTGCTAGAATGCAGAACACAGCTTTTAGGTTCTAGCTGATAGCTTTTAGGAGAAAAACAACCCCCGCCCTCGCCGACTCGGGTACCCCCTTTATTAAGGGGGATACTACCACCTCTCAATCTCCTCATTAGAAAGGAGGAGAGGCAGAAAGATTTTTCTTATTCGTAGCCATTCGTATATTCGCATAATTCGTATTTTCGTATGGATGTCTTAGGCAAACTATTCGGCTCCGAAAACAAGGTGAAAATGATGCGCCTGTTCCTGTTCAATCCGGACATGGCGTTCAGTGCCGAGATGGTCGCGGACCGCAGTAAAGCCAGTCTTTACTCCACCAAGCAGGAGCTTGCGATACTTCGGCAAATGAAGCTCCTCAAAAACAGGGCGTTTTTCGCGAAAATCACGAAAGGGAAGAATGGGAAAGAGAAAACAGTACGCCGAAAAGTATCCGGTTTTGTCTTGAACGCGTCTTTCCCGTATCTTCCGGAATTGCAGCGCCTCCTCCTTGATACCAGCATGCTCAAAGGAGAGGAGATTACCCGCCAGCTTTCTTCCGCGGGGAAACTCAAACTCGTCATTCTTGCCGGCATTTTTATTCAGAACCAGGATAGCCGGCTTGATGTTCTCGTCGTCGGGGACCATATGAAGAAAAGTACCGTTGAGCATAAAATACGCGCGATGGAATCGGAAATCGGCAAGGAACTCAGGTACGCGGCGTTTGAGACAAGCGAATTCAACTATCGTCTCGGTCTGTACGACAAACTCGTGCGCGATGTGCTTGATTATCCTCATAAAGTCGTCTTTGACCGTCTCGGCCTTCCTCCGCTTGAAGCGGGTCGCCGCCCGGCTCTTCAATCTTCCTAAAAGCTAAAAGCTGATTTTGAGATATCCACACCAATCCCATGGAAACATAAACAGTTCGCGCCAGTTGTCATTCCAGCGAAAGCTGGAATCCAGAATTTCCGCACTACAGGCATGGATTCCTGCTTTCGCAGGAATGACAGATGGGGAATATGTCGTGATGGGATTGGTGTGGAGATATCCACAGTGCTCCTCTTAGGAGGTGGTATAATTTAAGCGTGGAACTTAAAGCCAAATAAGGTCGGGTCGGCGTGTGCTCATTCTTATCGGGCTCGTGCCACTGTTTGGTTCCTTTACTAGTCACTTAATTAATTCTTTCACCGAAAGCGTCATGCTTTTGGAGAACAGATATTCAACGTCGTATGTTAGAAACATGGAGTTCAGGTCTTCGAGACTCATTTGACGGTTTGTGGGGCGGAGTAGTTTCATTTATCCCGAATTTGATAATCGCCATCGTTATTTTTGTCGTTGGCTGGGCGATCGGTTCACTCCTCGGTCAGGTTGTTAATCAAATCATCAAGTCGCTCAAAATTGACAATCTGCTTCGTAGCGCGAAGGTTGATGAAGTCCTAAAGCGCGCTGGTTTTAACTTGGATTCCGGACGCTTTGTCGGAGACCTCGTGGAATGGTTCATCATCATCGTCTTTTTGGTTGCCTCGCTCGATGTGCTGGGTCTTACCCAGGTGACCGCTTTCCTTAATCAGGTGGTTCTCCTCTATTTACCTCAGGTCATTGTGGCAGTTCTCATTCTTCTCGTGGCTGTAGTTATCGCCTCGGCGATGCAACGAGTCGTCGTAGGAGCCGCTATGGCAGCCGGTGTAAAGTCGGCGAACTTTCTCGGTTCGGTAACGAAATGGGCAATCTGGATTTTCGCGGTACTTATGGCGCTCTTCCAGCTCGGTATCGCGGCACCGTTCGTACAGACACTCTTCACCGGATTTATCGTGGCGCTTTCTCTCGCGTTCGGACTCTCGTTCGGACTGGGCGGACAGCAAGCGGCGGCAGGATTCATTGAGACGGTTCGCGAGGAAATCAAGAGTCACCGCAAATGAAAAAGTAACGAGTACTTAAGTAGCTAGTAAATAGACTAGAAATACCGCTCTCCTGCGTACGACGGAGGGCGGTTTTGGTTGTAATTTGAGCTATCCCCAGGTAATACACACCACTAGAGGAGCAGAAGTTTGACCCCGTAGTGAATTTTCGCATTGTTGCCTCGCAACAAACCAAGAAATAATGGCTTAACGGAAGCTTCGTTTCTTCTTTTTTATGTAAAGATGACAGTGGCGCCCGTGACTAAATGTGAAAATCTACTACAGGGT
Organism: uncultured Candidatus Saccharibacteria bacterium; assembly: GCA_964358195.1. Taxonomy (GTDB): domain Bacteria; phylum Patescibacteriota; class Minisyncoccia; order Phycocordibacterales; family UBA10002; genus UBA10002. Next base: position 2,246 of record CAYHOU010000119.1, read on the forward strand.
TTGACAAAAAGTCGTTCCTGGCTATACTTACCGCTACAACCGATGTCAAAAGTCACCCTAATTTCACAGCGGAAAACCTAGACGCAGAGCCATTTTGCGTTTCGCCAACCGGCGAATAGGAAACCCCGCTTTGAAAGCGGGGTTTCTGTTTTTACGGGGATGAGTGCATCCCGAGCCTCCGCCTAAGGCGGATGAACGGTCAAGTCATTCGTCCCCGCGGACACAGAACGGTTCCGCCAGCTGGCGGATTACGGAGCGACTGATTCATTGAAAACTCCATCCCGTCACGAAGCGCTTTTGGGTCCGTTTTTCTTTAGGAACGGATTCAGGGGTCTTTTAGCTTCGGAGTCGGACTTGCCCGTTCAAAACTTCTTAGTTTTGCTCGGGTGTTCGGACAGACGTGAGTAACGTTTGCGAGAACAAACTTGAATGAATTTTTCAAGAGATTCATTTGAGTGTTCCAAACCGTATTGAGAGATATGGTTTGGGACATAACAGGTAAAACGAAGAATGCTTCATAGTGGTCCCGCATCACGTGCGGGATTAAAAATTCTATGGAGCAGGATTAATTAGTTGTTGCAAGGCCAACAACTCGCAGAAGTACGCAGAATGAACGCAGACTAACGCTGAAGGGAGAAATCTCTTCTGCGGAGTCAGCGTCAAGTCTGCGAATGTCAGCGCGCTGGCTTTGTAGCGACAGTGGTTTACCCACCCTGATTGTAAGTCGGGGAGGGTATATAAGTTTCCTGATGG